>NZ_JBDJKY010000007.1:0-251878 GCF_039673075.1 Stenotrophomonas sp. TWI819
GTGGGGGGCGGGTCTCTCTAATGTCTGGCGGGCGGGGCCCCCCCCCCCCCCCCCCCACTACCGGTAGACCATGCGATCCGCACCAATGAAAACGCCCCGGTTTTTCGGGGCGTTTTTCGTTGTGTCCGGTTCGATCGGATCGCGCCGATCAGATCTCGACCGGGCCGACGTCCATGCCGTCGTAGTCTTCCACGCCGTTCGCTTCGGCCAGGGCCTGCAGCTCATGGTTACGGGCATCCAGCGAGGCTTCGGTGTGCACCTCGGCGCGCTCTACGTGCAGCACGTGGTACGGGTCTTCGCCTTCTTCAAGGTCCGGTTCGAACACTTCCACCAGGGTATACCCCAGTTCAACAAGCTTCTCGCCCAGGCCGTGCAGCGGCTCCGGGGTAGTGTTGACGAAGAAGTAGCCCCACAGCATCGGGCCGTTGAGGTCCCAATCGGTGTTTTCACGGATGTTGGCGAACATCTCGTTGATTGCGGTGATATCCATCTTGCTGTCCTGTATGCGTGTTGCGGTGAGCGCCGGCACGTGGCCGACGCTGCGATGGATGTGCTGGGCCGGGCGGCCGCAGGCGTGATGCCGGCGAGCCTACCCGGTTATGGCTTACTTGTCGCAGCCCTGCAGCTTGATGCTCTGGCCCTGCCGGAGCGAATAGGCCGGTGCCTTGAGGCCGTTGGCCCGGGCCAGAGTCGGCACATCGCACTGGAACCTGGCCGCGATCCTGCCCAGCGTCTCGCCTTTGCCGACCTTGTAGCTGCGCGCCGGCTTGGCCTTGGGCTTGGCGGCCGGCACGGCTACCGGCGCGACCGGGGTCACTGCGGGCATGGCCTGCGCCTGTGCGACCGGGACCACACTGCCCACCGCCACGTTGCCGGTGTAGCTGACCGCCGTGGGGCGAACGATCGCCGCATTGAGGTCGGCGGTGATGAGGGTGCGGGCCAGATCGGCGCGCGGGCCGCTGACGCAGAACCGGTTGTACAGGCCGGCGATGCGGGTGGTCGCGTTGATGGTGGTGCCGGCCGGAATCCAGCCGTCGGCCTCATAGCGCGGGTTGAGGTTGCGCAGCGCGCGCATGTAGCCGTCACGGGTACCGGCGCTGCCCAGGCAGATGGTCAGCTCGTAGATCGTGGTCGATTTGGCCAGGCGGATGGTGGCCGGCTGCGCGCTGATCTTCGGGAACTCCACGCCGTACTGCTGCGGATGCAGATAGATCCACGCCGCGGCGATCACCATCGGCACGTAGTCCTTGGTCTCGCCCGGGAACTGGTTGTAGACGCTGTCGGTCCAGAAGCCCTGCCCCGGGTACTGGCGGAACACGCGGATGGCGCGGCCTTCACCGCCGTTGTAACCGGCCAGCGACAGTTCGACGCTGTTGTTGAGCTCACGCATGCGTTCGTTGAGGTAGGTCGCGCTGGCCTCGGCCGCGCTGCGGGCATCGAAGCGCGTATCAAAGCCGGTGCCGTCCGGGCCGAGACCAAAGCGACGCCCGGTGGCGGGCATGAACTGCATCAGCCCGGCGGCGCCGGCACGCGAGGAGGCGTGCACGCGGCCGTTGGATTCCTTGGCCATGATCCCGAACAGCAGCGCCTCGGGCAGGCCGCGCTTTTCCCACTCCGGCCACATCACCGCACGCAGGTTCTGGTAATTCTCGTAACTGGTGAGCAGCGCCGGACGCATGTCGGTCAGCCAGCGGCGGATGCCGGCCTGCACGGCCGGGTTGTACTCGACCATGGTGTCGAAGGCGTGCCGCTTGTCATTGAGCAGCGCGGCGGCACGGGCGGCTTCGGGCACATCGGCGGCCAGCGGGCCGACATGGTCCGGGTCGGCCTCCAGCAGGGTGCCGTCGGCGATGGCCGTGCCGTCCTCGCTGTCCTGCTGGCTGTCGGCGTTGCTCTTGAGCAGGCGCTTGTAGGTCGGCAGCAGATTGCTGACCAGACAGCCCTTCTGGGCCACACAGGCGCTGATCACATCCTCCATGTCCTCCAGCGCGGCGTCGGCCTCGTTGGTGCCCTTGGGGTCGGCATTGTTCACCAGCACCAGCGCCGCGTTGTAGCGCTTCTCGGCGGCTGTCATGCGCTGGTCGAGCGCCTCCACCTTGGCCTTGTCGCGGGCGGAGACGCGCTGGGCATGGGCCTCGGGGACGATCGACAGCATCGCGGCAACGGCCAACAGCGGCCAACCACGGACAAGCAAGACAGGAACGGGCATTTTTGGCACTGTGTGCGAACGATGGGGCAGAGTAGCCGCGCCGCTTGCATCGGGGCAACCCGTCTGCCGGCCAGCCCATGCCGACGTTTAGAATCCCGCCTATTCACACTGCGAGTTGACCATGGATCCGATTCTGCTCGGCAAAGGCATCACCGACGACATCCCCGTGACCCTGTTGCCGCGGCTGGGCAACCGCCACGGCCTGGTGGCCGGCGCGACCGGCACCGGCAAGACCGTCACCCTGATGACGCTGGCCGAAGGCTTCTCGCGGATCGGCGTACCGGTGTTCCTGGCCGATGTGAAGGGTGACGTGTCCGGCCTGGCCGTGCCCGGTGCCGGCACCGACGCCCTGCAGCAGCGCGCGACCGACCTCGGCGTGACCGACTACGCGCCCGCTGCCAGCCCGACCGTGTTCTGGGATCTGTACGGCAAGCTCGGCCACCCGGTACGCACCACGGTCAGTGAAATGGGCCCGACCCTGCTGGCCCGCATCCTGGAACTCAACGACACCCAGGCCGGTGTGCTGGACATCGTGTTCAAGCTCGCCGACGACCGCGGCCTGCTGCTGCTTGATCTGGATGATCTGCGCGCCCTGCTCGGCCTGGTCGCCGAGGAGCGCAAGGACATCTCCACCGAATACGGCCTGGTCAGCGCGCAGACGGTGGCGGCGATCCAGCGTTCGCTGCTGCGCTTGTCACAGGACGGCGGCGAAGCGTTCTTCGGCGAGCCTGCGCTGGAGCTGGCCGACCTCATGCGCGTCAACCACGATGGCCGCGGCGTGATCGGCATCCTCGCCGCCGACCAGCTGGTGCTCAAGCCGCGGCTGTATTCGACCTTCCTGCTGTGGCTGCTCTCGGAGCTGTTCGAAACGCTGCCGGAAGTGGGCGATCTGGAGAAGCCGAAGCTGGTCTTCATCTTCGATGAGGCGCACCTGCTGTTCGACGACGCACCGCCGGCGCTGGCGCAGCGCATCGAGCAGGTGGTCCGGCTGATCCGCTCCAAGGGCGTGGGCGTGTACTTCTGCTCGCAGTTCCCGGATGACGTGCCGGCCAACATTCTCGGCCAGCTCGGCAACCGCGTGCAGCACGCGCTGCGTGCGTTCACCCCGCGCGACCAGAAAGCGGTGAAGGTCGCGGCCGAAACCTTCGTGCCCAATCCCAAACTCGACGTGGCTGCGACGCTGGCCAAGCTGGGTACCGGCGAAGCGCTGGTATCCACGCTGCAGGACAAGGGCATTCCCTCGCCCGTGCAGCAGACCCAGATCGCGCCGCCGCGCTGCCGGATGGCCGCCATCACCGCGGCCGAACGTGCGCAGGTGCGCGCCGGCAGCCCGGTGGGCACCCGTTACGACACCGCGATCAACCGCGAATCGGCAGCCGAACTGTTGGCGCAGCGTGCGCAGAAGACCGTCGAGCAGACCGATGCACCGAAAGCCCGGACACGCCAGCAGGATGAGGCGCAGGAAGGTGGCTTCGGCCAGAGCATCAAGGATGCGATCTTCGGCACCAAGCGCCGCCAGGGCATGATCGAAACCATGGCCAAGCAGACCACGCGCACCGTCGGCACCAAGCTGGGCAACCAGATCGTGCGCGGCCTGCTCGGCGGTATTTTCGGCGGAAAGCGCTGATACTTCGTGTCGCGCCCTGTGGCGCGGCACCTTTTGACGAGCACAAGCAGACCTGATGTCGCGTTGGCGTCCCCCCGCGGAAAAAAGCACGGCCCTGATCACCGCACAGGGCCACCAGCGGCTGAAGACCGAGCTGGACGAACTGTGGCGGCACAAGCGCCCCGAAGTGGTGAAGGCACTGGCGGCCGCCGCAGCGGAAGGCGACCGCTCAGAGAATGCCGAGTACACCTACCGCAAGAAGCAGCTGGGCGAGATCGACCGGCGCGTGCGCTATCTGACCAAACGGCTGGAAGCACTGCGCATTGTCGATACCGCGCCGACCGATCCGAACGCGGTGTTCTTCGGCGCGACGATCGAGCTGGAGAACGTCGACTCGGGCGACATCCACGTATATCGCATCGTCGGCCCGGACGAGACCGATGCCGGTGCGGGCTGGATCAGCATCGATTCGCCGTTGGCCCGCGCTCTGCTGAAGAAGCGGGTGGACGATGAGTTCGAGGTGGAGCTGCCCAGCGGCCGCCATGGGTTCGCGATCCTGTCGGTGGCATACCCGGGCTGAAAGGGTGTGCATCCACGCATGGCGTGGATCTACACGTGACGCCAGCAACCAGCGGGGGTAGAGCAGCCGCCGCATCACCCCAGCGCTGCGGGATACACACGGCCTTCGCGCAACGGGCGGAAGTAGTCGGCCCGCGCATGGAAGGCCGCCTCCTGCCGCGCGCGCCACCCGGGTATCCCCGCCAGCGGCAACGGCCGCAGTTCCAGAGGATCATTGAGCAGCACACCGTCCGCGATGGCCTGCGCGACCGCCGCAACCGCGGTGGCATCGTCATCGCCCTGCACCGCCACGCACTTGCCGACCAGCAGGCGCTCCGGCACCAAGGCCTGCTCCAGCAACGCATGCCCGATCACCGCCGCGACGGCGATGTCGCCACGTCGCCACTGCCCTGCCCCGTTCACAAACAGCGCACCCCAATCGTGCTGATCCCACGCGCGCAGCAGCGCCGGTTCGCGCACGCGCACGATCACGCCGCTCTCGTCAAATTGGGTCAACGCCGCCTGCGCGCGGTTGCGCTGCCCTGGCGCCATCGCCGCGATGTGCCGGCACTGCTGCCCGTTGAGCGCGCGCTTGATGTCGGGGTATCGCACCCAGATCAGGGCGTTGAACAGGTCGTGCCAGTTGTCCGCACGCGTGGCGATCTGGCCGCGCTCGGCAATGCGGGTTTCATAGTGCAGGCCGTCGGCCAGCAGCATCTCGTTCTGCTCCGCCAGATGCGTGTCCGGCAGCGCGAGGCGCGCATCGAGCGATGCAATGGTGGGCCAGCTCGGCGCCAGCATCAGGTCCTGGAACCCGCCCAACCCCGCGTAGATCGGCTGCGCGAAGCAGGCCGCATCCACCGCCTCGCGCGGCGGTGCGACGAAACGGCGACGACCGCCGATATCGGCAGCCGTCGCCACTACGATCACAGCACCTGCAGATCGAACGGCTTGCGCGCTTCTGCCGCGATGATCGCGTCACCGAACAGGTCGTGATCGTCGCTCTCGGTGATCTCGACATCGACGAACTGACCGACACGCAGCTTGGCGTCATCGGCGTTCTGGATATGCACCAGGCCGTCGATCTCCGGCGCATCGGCCTTCGAACGTGCCACCGCGATACCGTCTTCGATGGCATCGACCAGGCACTGCTGCACGGTGCCGATCTTGGCTTCCAGGCGCGCGGCGGAGATCTCCGCCTGGCGTTCCATGAAGCGTGCCAGGCGTTCCTGCTTCACTTCTTCGGGCACCGCACCGGGCAGATCGTTGGCGGTCGCGCCGGTGACCGGCGAGTAGGCGAACGCGCCGACGCGGTCCAACTGCGCTTCGACCAGGAAGCTGAGCAGCTCCTCGAACTCGGCATCGGTCTCACCCGGGAAGCCGACGATGAAGGTCGAGCGCACGGTGATGTCCGGGCAGAGCTGGCGCCAGCGCTGCACGCGCTCCAGGGTCTTGTCGACCGCGCCCGGGCGCTTCATCAGCTTGAGGATGCGCGGGCTGGCGTGCTGGAACGGGATATCCAGGTACGGCAGGATCCGGTTTTCGGCCATCAGCGGCACGATCTCGTCCACGTGAGGGTACGGGTACACGTAGTGCATGCGGGTCCACGCATCCAGCTCGGACAGGCCTTCGCACAGCGCCTTCAAGCGGGTCTGGTAGGCCTTGTCGCGCCACATGCGCTCGGCGTACTTCACATCCACGCCATAGGCCGAGGTGTCCTGGGAGACCACCAGCAGTTCCTTGACGCCACCACGCACCAGCCGCTCGGCTTCGCGCAGCACCTCATCGACCGGGCGCGAGACCAGCTTGCCACGCATCGAGGGAATGATGCAGAAGCTGCACTTGTGATTGCAGCCTTCGGAAATTTTCAGATAGGCGTAGTGGCGCGGGGTCAGCTTGATGCCGTAGTCGGGCACCAGATCCACGAAGGGATCGTGCTTGGGCGGCAGCGCAGCGTGGACGGCCTCCATCACGCTCATATAGTCCTGCGGGCCGGAGACCGCCAACACGTTCGGGTAGGCCTCGCGGATCTGCTCCGGGCGCTTGCCCAGGCAGCCGGTGACGATCACCTTGCCGTTGGCGTTCATCGCCTCGCCGATCGCGTCCAGCGACTCGGTCACGGCCGAATCGATGAAGCCACAGGTGTTGACCACCACCACGTCGGCCGAATCGTAGGAGGGAACGATGTCGTAGCCCTCGGACCGCAGCTGGGTGAGGATGCGCTCGGAATCGACAAGGGCCTTCGGGCAGCCAAGGCTGACGAAGCCGACTTTGGGGTTCAGCTGGGACATGGATCGCAAGGACTCTGGGGGCCTGGGCCCATGCCGGAATGGCGTGGGGACCTGGGGCCGGAAACGGCGGCAAGTATACCGGCGTTCAGCCCGCGCCCCTGAACCGGATCGGATTGATCCCGCCAGACCCGGCATGCCCGCTGACATCGCCCTAACCCGCGCGGGGCCGATAATGAATGCCTGAACCAACGGGAGTCTCGCACCATGGGTGAGTGGATCACACTCGATACGCATTACGGACCGGTCCGCGCCTGGCAGGCGACGCCGGAAGGCAAACCGCGCGGGGGTCTGGTGGTGATCCAGGAGATCTTCGGCGCCAACGCGCACATCCGCGCGGTGGCCGACGATTACGCCGCCAAGGGCTATGCGGTGCTGGCCCCCTCGTTCTTCGATCTGGCCGAATCGACCCCGGACAGCACCGAACCGCCGGAACTGCCTTACGACAGCGATGGCGTGGCCGCCGGCCTGGCCATGGTCGACGAGCTCGGGGTCGAAAAGGCGCTGGAGATCGTGCGGGCCGCCGCCTCGAGATTGGCCCCGGCCGGCAAGGTCGGCACCGTCGGCTACTGCTGGGGCGGCAGCATCGCCCTGCTTTCTGCCCTGCGCCTGGGCCTGCCCTCGGTAAGCTACTACGGCGCCCGCAACGTGAAATACCTGGACGAGACGCCCAAAGCGCCGGTTATGTTCCACTTCGGCGCGCAGGACAAGAGCATCCCGCCGGAGGCGATCAAGGCCCACCGCGAGAAGCTCCCGCAGATGGCCACCTTCGTCTACCCGGCCGATCACGCCTTCAACCGCAGCGTCGGACATGCGTATGATCCAGACAGCGCCCACCTGGCGCTGGAACGCACCCTGGACTTCTTTGCGGAGCATCTTGGATGAGCGAGTTCGAACTGGATTCACGCCTGGCCACCGACAGCGTACTGGTCGCAGAAGGGCCGTTATCGCAAGTGCGATTGATGAACGATGAAAGGTATCCCTGGCTGATCCTGGTCCCGCGCCTGAGTGGCGTGACCGAGTGGATCGAGCTGGACGGTGACCAGCAGGACAAGCTGCGCACCGAATTGAACCGGGCATGCAAGGCGCTCAAAGGCACCGATGGGGTCGAGAAGATCAACATCGGCTCGCTGGGCAACATCGTGCGCCAGCTGCATTTCCATGTGATCGGGCGCCATGTCGGCGATCCGGCATGGCCGGGCCCCGTCTGGGGCCAGGGGCAGGCGCACCGTTTTGATCCGGAGGTGTTGGCCGAGCGTGTCGCACACTGGAAGGAACGGCTAGGATATTCGCCCCAGCCCTAGCGGACCCTGCCCCTGATGCGTTCCAACCTTGTCGCTGCCATCGTCCTGATCCTCGTCGGCCTGTTCCTGCTGGCCAGCAACCTGGGCTGGACCAACATGAACATGGGGAAGCTGATCCTCACCTGGTGGCCGGTCGTGCTGGTGGCCGTTGGCATCGGGTTGCTGTTCGGCCGCGGCAAATAACGCCTGCCGGGAAGATGGAAACGAAAAAAGCGCGGAGCGATCCGCGCTTTTCTCTTGTGTGCTGTCTGGTGCCGGCCAGCGGCCGGCACTACTGGTAGGTGGGCTGGCACTACCGGTAGGTTTGCCGGCACCACCGGGACGTGGGATCAGGTACGCGGCAGGGTGACGCCGGTCTGGCCCTGGTACTTGCCACCGCGATCCTTGTACGAGGTCTCGCAGATATCGTCCTTGTCGGCCTGGAAGAACAGCATCTGTGCCACGCCTTCGTTGGCGTAGATACGCGCCGGCAGCGGCGTAGTGTTGCTGAATTCCAGGGTGACGTGGCCTTCCCACTCCGGCTCCAGCGGGGTCACGTTGACGATGATGCCGCAGCGCGCGTAGGTGCTCTTGCCCAGGCACACCACCAGGGTGTCGCGCGGGATGCGGAAGTACTCCACGGTGCGCGCCAGCGCGAAGCTGTTGGGCGGGATGATGCACTCATCACCGACGATATCCACGAAGCTGCCCGGATCGAAGTGCTTGGGGTCCACGATGGTGGAGTTGATGTTGGTGAACACCTTGAACTCGCGCGAGCAACGCACGTCGTAGCCGTAGCTGGAGGTGCCATAGCTGACGATGCGCTGGCCGTTGGCCTGCTTGACCTGGCCGGCTTCGAACGGCTCGATCATGCCCTGCTGCTCGGCCATCTGACGGATCCAGCGGTCACTCTTGATGCTCATGTAAGGGGGTCCTGGGCTGCGCCGGTTCGGGCCCGCCATTATGCCGCAGCCCCCCTGCCCCGGCACGCGTAGGCGGGGCCGCTGCGGCGACCGCCCCGGCTCAGATCAGCGAGGACAGGATCGGAATGCTGGCCCGCGGGCGCTTGGCCACTTCCTCGATCAGGCGCTCCGCGGCGCGCAGATAGGCCTGGGCCGCCAGGGATTCCGGCGCGGCGGCGGTGATCGGCGTACCGGCATCGCCCTGCTCGCGGATGCCGATTTCCAGCGGCAGCGACCCCAGCAGCGGCACGCCGTACTGCGCGGCCATGCGCTCGCCGCCGCCTTCGCCGAACAGATGCTCGACCTGGCCGCAGTTGCTGCAGGTGTGCACGGCCATGTTCTCGACGATGCCCAGCACCGGCACCTCCACCTTCTCGAACATCTTCAGCGCCTTCTTCGCATCCAGCGTGGCGATGTCCTGCGGTGTGGTGACGATCACCGCACCGGCCAGCGGAATCTTCTGGGTCAGGGTCAGCTGGATGTCGCCGGTGCCCGGCGGCAGATCGATCAGCAGGTAGTCCAGGTCGTCCCACAGGGTGTCGTTGAAGAACTGCGTCATCGCCGAGGTCGCCATCGGACCGCGCCAGATCATCGGCGTCTCGTCCTCGATCAGGTAACCGATCGACATGGTCTCCACCCCGAACGCACGCATCGGCTCGATCGACTTGTTGTCCGGGCTTTCCGGACGGCCACTCAGGCCGAGCATGGCCGGCACGCTGGGGCCATAGATATCAGCGTCCAACAGACCCACGCGTGCGCCGAGCTTGGCCAGCGCGACCGCAAGGTTGACCGCCGTGGTGGACTTGCCGACGCCGCCTTTGCCCGAGCCCACCGCGATCACGTTGCGGACGCGCGGATGCGGTGACAACCCCTTCTGCACTTGGCTGGCGTGGGGGCGACGCGTCTGGCTGGTACTCACTGCGGGTGCTCCGTGAAAAAGGGACGGCCGGGAGATGATACGCGGGCCGGGGCCTGTTCATCCGTTTGCAACACTCCCCAGGTCCACGGCGTCCGGCCTGCCCCCAAAGAACGTTGACTCACACTCACGCATCGTTCATCTTCGCCACATCATTGCAATGGACGCCTTACATGCGCAACAACCGTACGCTGCGTTTCAGCGCCGCCGTGTCGCTGCTCGCCCTCTCTGTCTCAGTCGCGACAGCTTCCCCGCTGCCGGTCGGTGATTTTTCAAAAATCCCGGCCATTCAGTCGGTCACCATGAGCGCTGATGGCAAGCAACTGGTGGCCATCATCGCCGCTCCGGGCAGCAATAACGGCGATACCGCGCTAGCCAATTGGGATATGGACAAGCTCGATGCCGGGCCGGTGGCAATCACTCCCTCCGGAGACCGAATGAAATTCGTTGCTGCCAGTGCGCTGAAAGCTGGCAAGAATCTGGTACTGAGCCGGCAGGAACTCACCGCGCAGCTTGCCGGCTGCGGCGAGGGGAACTCAATCGGCTCCACCAAGACCTTCCTGACCAAGGCATATCTGACCGACGCCAGCCAGGTCAAGTTCGACGAGGCCTTCGCCGACAACACCCGCAAGCTGGGCATCAGTGAGCAGACCCAGCGCTGCCTGGAAATCGCCGGCTCCGCCTCGCTGGTACATGCACTGCCCCTGGACCCGGACAAGGTCGTCATTTCCCAGGTAAACCAGACCACCCTGTCGGCCAACTATTACCTGTTCAACCTGCGCACCGGCAAGACCGAGCTACTGTTCCGCGGCGGCGCACGATCCTCGCCTGGCCTGTTCAATCCACGCGATGGTGAATTACTGACCCGCGTGCAGATCGAGCCGGCTGGCACCAATGAGTATGAGCAGCAGATCCTGATCAAGAACCCAACCTCAGGGCAGTTCGAGAAGCACGATCCACTGACCACCAAGCTGACCGATCGTTACACCATGGATGTCATCGGCATCGACGAAGCGTCGAGGAAGCTGTACATCCTGACCGACCGGTTTTCCCCTCAGGTACAGGCGCGGTTGTACGACCCCTCCACTCGCAAGTTCGATCCGGAGCCGCTGGCCGCGCATCCCACCTATCCGATCGGAGGCTTGGTGCTGGGCACTCGCCCAAGCAACTTCAACCAGGTACTTGGCTTCCATGTGGACGGCCCAACGCGGGAAACGATCTACGTCGACCCACAGATGAAAGCGCTGCAGGATGGACTGAAGCAGGCGTACCCCGGCCTGGATGTCACCATCACCGGCTACAACGACGATCTCTCGCGCGTGCTGTTCACCACCGAAAGTGCGCAGTCGCCAGTCAGCTATTACGTACTACGCGACCATAAGAGCGTGACCACGCTTGGCAGCGAACGGCCGTGGGTCGATGGCAAGCAGATCGGCGAGCAGCGCTGGGTGACCTACACCGCACGTGATGGCCGCAAGATTCCTGCCATCATCGACCTACCGGTCGGCTGGAAAGAAGGCAGCACCGCGCTGCCCACGCTGGTGCATCCGCACGGCGGGCCGTGGGCGCGCGATTACACCGGCTGGGACCGCTCGGGATGGGTGCCCTATTTCACTTCGCGCGGCTATGCGGTGATCCGTCCGCAATACCGCGGCTCGACCGGTTTCGGCCGTGAGCACTGGATTGCCGGTGACCGCGAGTGGGGCCAGAAGATGCAGGACGACAACGACGACGCTGCAGCGTACATGGTGGAGCAAGGCATCGCGGCGAAGGAGCGCATTGCGATCTTCGGCTACTCATACGGAGGATTCGCCGCAGCAGCGGCTACCGTGCGCAGCCCCTCGCCGTACCAATGTGCGATCGCCGGTGCACCGGTGACCGACCTGGCGCGGCTGGGCGTTTCCTGGAGCGAGAACCGCCTGCAGCGGATCCTGCAAGGCCAGACAGTGAAGGGCATGGATCCCATGCAGAACACTGCGAAAGCCACCATCCCCGTGCTCCTGTACGTAGGCGACCGCGATGTCCGCACGCCGTCCTTCCACGCGCGCAGCTTCTATAACGCGGTACAGGGCAAAGTGCCTGCCAAGTTCGAGCTGATCGCGGACATGCCGCACAGCATGCCCTGGTATCCCAGCCACTATGAGAAAACGTTGCCGCTGATGTCCGACTTCCTGGCCAAGGACTGTGGCCCGGGCGGCCTATAACTTTCATCTGGCAGCAACATCGAAAGATCAAGAGCTCCGGCGGCACCTCGCCGGAGCTTTTTTTGTCCGTGAAGCTGAATTGGTGATTACGACACTGTGATGAAAATGTTAGAACATTTACGTTGCATTTAACTAAATCCGCACATAGACTCGGTTAACCGGAGCATAACAACTGGGAAGTCAACGCAATGCGCAAAGCCAATCGCCACCTCTCGCCAAGCCGTGTCCCTCTGACCCTCGCCGTGCTGGCCTGCCTCAGCGCCACCCCTGCTTTCGCGCAGGAGAGCAATCAGAGCAACACGCCTACGTCAACGGCCGCCACCTCTCAGCCGACGACCCGGGATCTGGACAGAGTTTCTGTCACCGGCTCTCTGATCCGCCGTGCGGATTACGAGACCTCCTCCCCCGTGTTCACCATCGACACTGAGAAGAATGCCGCTCAGGGCCAGGTGAACGTTGGCGAATTCCTGCAGCGCTCGGCCATCGGCGCGGCGGAAACGCAGATCACCCACCAGTTCGGCGGCTTCGTCGTCGACGGCGGAACGGGCGTACAGACGTTCTCGCTGCGCGGCCTCGGCGCGAACCGTACCCTGGTGCTGCTCGACGGCCAGCGTCCTGGTCCGGCCGGCACCCGCGGCGCCGTCGGCGCCTTCGATCTGAACGTGATCCCGACCGCTGTGCTGCAGCGCGCCGAGATCGTGAAGGACGGCTCGTCCTCGATCTACGGTTCCGACGCCGTCGCCGGCGTGGTCAACCTGATCACCAAGAAGAATTTCGATCGTCCGGAACTGACCGTGACCTCGCGCATCCCGACCCAGGGTGGCGGTGAAGTGTTCGCCGCGTCGCTGGCCAATGGCTGGAACTTCGAAACCGGCAGCGTCGTCGCTGCGGTCGAATGGTACCGCCACAACGAGCTGACCCGCGGTGACCGCGATTACCTGAAGTGCGGCGAAGACCTGATCAAGGATGCCGACGGCAACCGTATTGATCGCCAGGATCGTTCGATCAACGCCGGCACCCCGCTGGCGAACTGCAACAACATGCTGCACAACGTCATCGACGAATACGATTCGCCGATCCGCTACGTGCCTTCTGCCGATGGCAGCACGGTCGGCCCGTTCGCCGGTTATCGCCCGCGTGCCAACCAGACCTATGCCGGTGGCAACCCGGTTGCGTTCTACCAGGAACCGCTGAACTTCTCGCGTTGGGGCGAGAGCCACATCATGAACCGCCAGGAGCGCAAGTCGGCTTACCTGGCCACCGATTTCGGCTTCGATTCGTTCAACTGGAAGACCCAGTTCCTCTACAACAATCGCACCACTGACAACTTCCAGTGGCGCCAGTTCTTCCCGACCGTGGAAGCGCCGGGCACCACCAACGGCTACGCCCAGCCGGTCCTGCCGTTCAAGTCGCAGTCGCACACGGAAGTCGACTACTTCTACGGCGCCACCAAGTTCGACGGCCTGTTCAAGGGCACCGATACGTGGGGCTGGGAAGTCAACGGCAACTACAGCCGTTCCAGTGGCAAGTACAACACCCTGGGCATCAAGAACTCGATCACCGGTGACCTGCTCACTGAAGGCGCGGGCGAAACGCCGGCAGCCAACTACTTCGACCCGGGCTACCTGAGCGGTGCCAAGGTTGATGAGCTGGTCGACATTCTGGGTGTGTGGGCCCCGGGCAAGACCACCTACGACCAGTACAGCATCAATGCAGTGTTCACTGGCGAGCTGTTCAACCTGCCGGCAGGTGCCGTGGGTACGGCGATCGGCTTTGAGTACCGCAACTACAAGATCAACGATCAGCCGGGCGTTGAGTACAAGGATCTGTGGGGCGCATCCACCGCTGACCAGACCAAGGGCGAAGACAAGGTCAAGGAAGCCTTCGTCGAGTTCGACATTCCGCTGCTGAAGGGCATCACCGGCATCGAATCGCTGAGCGCCAACGCCTCCGGCCGTATCTTCGAATACGACTCGGTCGATGGCAGCGATTCCGTCTGGAAGCTGGGCCTGAACTGGCAGATCAACTCCGCCCTCCGTGTGCGCGGGACCTTGGGCACGTCGTATCGCGCACCGGGCCTTTATGAGCTGTATCTGGGCAACCAGACCGGCTTCCAGGCTCAGACGTCGATCGATCCATGCATCCGCTGGGGCGAAAGCAGCAACACCAACCTGCAGACCAACTGCGGCGCGGCAGGCATTCCGTCGGATTACACCGGTGCAGGCTCCAGCGCCACGGTGTTCACCAGCGGCGGCGCGGGCAACCTCTCGCCGGAGACCTCGCGGGCCAAGAGTGCGGGTATTGTGTTCACGCCGTCGTTCACCGACCTGAGCATTGCGATCGACTATTTCGACTACAAGGTCAATGGTCAGATCACCGCGCTGGGATCGGCCGATATCGTGGATGGTTGCTACGCCTCCGCCAGCTACCCGAACCGCTACTGCGAACTGCTGGTGCGCAACCCGACCACCGGTCCGGATGCCAACTCGATCCGCGAAATCTACGCCCAGTACCTCAACATCAACCAGCAGCGCACGCGTGGCTGGGACCTGACGGCTAACTGGGAGCGCGAGTTCGGCTTCGGTACGGTAGCAATCGACACCCAGGTCACCTACACCATCGAGGACGTGGCACAGATCTTCGACACGGCCGAGGCCAGTGGCCTGGCAGATTCGGATCAGCTGGGCTACATCGGCCGACCGGACATCGTGGCCAATCTGGGCCTGACCCTGACCCGCGGTGACTGGAGCTACAACTGGCTGACCCAGTACATCGGTTCGACCGAGAACAAGGATCTGAACAATGTGTTCACCTACCAAGGTCGTCCGAATTCCTACCGCGACCTGACTGCCGATGCTCGCCTGTACCACACCGCCTCGGTGAGCTACGAGCAGTCGGACTGGGAAATCCTGGTGGGCGTGTCCAACGTGTTCAACACCAAGCCCGCGCTGATTTCCACCGGCGCCGGTACGCGCTACGGCAACACGGCTGCCTTCGCCACTCAGTACGATCTTTACGGCCGCACCCCGTACGTGCGTCTGAAGTACAAGTTCTGATAGGCATCGCAGTGTGACACCTGAAGGAGGCGACCCCCGGTCGCCTCCTTTTTTCATGGGCGCAAGTCAAGCGGAGTACGTCGCCGCTTTGCCGACCCTGTCCATCGGTCCACTTGCGTCCCAACATGACCTTCGACACCCTTGCGGGCAGGGTTGGAGGCGTATCGTCCGCCCTACGGCCCCTGCGGGGCCTTTCTCAGCTATGACGCGGCCTGGAGGCCAAACAAAGTGACTCGTACACCCAAACTGGTACTGCTGACCCTGGCCGTTTCGGCCGCGCTGGTCGGCTGCGGCAAGAACGAAACCCCGGCCACGGACAGCGCAGCCTCCACCGCCGCGCCGGCGGCACCGGCCGCCACCGAGTACAAGCTCGACGAGAGCAAACTGCCGGCCTACAACGCCTTCCACCCGTCCGATCTGGACACCAGCATGGACGCCTGCGGTGCGTTCGGTGACTACGTCAACAGCAAGTGGCTGGCCGCCAATGAAATCCCGGCCGACCGCACCAGCTGGGGCGCCTTCACCATCCTGGACGAGCGCTCGGTCGCCGTGCAGCACCAGCTCGCCGAGCAGGTCGCGGCGGTCAAGAACCCGGTCGGCATCGAAAAGATCGTCGGCGACTTCTGGGCCACCGGCATGGACGAGGCCAAGATCAATGCCCAGGGCATCGAGCCGATCAAGGCCGAGCTGACCGCCATCGACGGCCTGCAGGACAAGGACGCGATCGCCAACTACCTGCGCACCAGCGCGGCCAAGGGCGAGAACGTGCTGTTCGGCTTCGGTCCGGAAGCGGACTTCAAGAATTCCAGCATGAACCTGGCCTACGCCAGCCAGGGCGGCCTCGGCCTGCCCGACACCACCTACTACACCGACGCCAAGAACGCCGACAAGCTCAAGGCCTACCAGGCCCACGTGGCCAAGGTGCTGGAACTGGCAGGCGTGGCCACGGCCGATGCTGAAAAGCAGGCCGCCGATGTGGTCAAGTTCGAAACCCGCCTGGCCAAGGCCTCCAAGTCCAGCGTCGAGCTCTCGCGCGATGTCTCGCTGTTCTACAACCCGGTCACCGTGGCCGATGCGGACAAGCTGACCCCGAACTTCAGCTGGACCGAATTCTTCAAGGCCCAGGGCATCGCCGCCCCGGAGAAGTTCTCACTGGCCATGCCGAGCTTCCACCAGGAAGTGAGCAAGGCACTGGGCGACACCGATCCGTCGGTGTGGCGTGCCTACCTGCGCTTCCACACCGTGGACGGCGCCTCGCCGTACCTGGCCGATGCCTTCGTCAACGAGAACTACAACTTCTACGGCAAGACCCTGAACGGTCAGAAGGAGCAGAAGCCGCGTTGGAAGCGCGTGCTGGGCACCATCGAAAACGATGCCGGCGATGCGTTCGGCCAGCTGTACGTCAAGGTCGCTTTCTCGCCGGAAGCCAAGGCCAAGATGGAAGAACTGGTCAAGAACCTGGCCGCCTCGCTCAAGGAGCGCATCCAGGGCCTGACCTGGATGAGCGACGAGACCAAGGCCAAGGCGATCGCCAAGTGGGAAACCTTCACCCCGAAGATCGGCTACCCGGACAAGTGGCGTGACTGGAGCGGCCTGACCACCGGTCGCGACAGCTACCTGGGCAACGTGCGCGCGGCGAACGAATTCAATTACAAGTTCGCGCTGTCCAAGATCGGCCAGCCGGTGGACAAGACCGAGTGGGGCATGACCCCGCAGACGGTCAATGCCTACTACAACCCGCTGCAGAACGAGATCGTGTTCCCGGCCGCCATCCTGCAGCCGCCGTTCTTCGACCCCAAGGCCGATGATGCGCTGAACTACGGCGGCATCGGTGCGGTGATCGGCCACGAAATGACCCACGGTTACGACGACCAGGGCAGCCGCTTCGGGCCGACCGGCAACTTCGAGAACTGGTGGACCGAGGCGGACACCAAGAACTTCAGCGGCCTGACCGGCAAGCTGATCAAGCAGTTCGACGGTTACAAGGTGGACGGCCAGCCGGTCAACGGCAAGCTGACCCTGGGCGAGAACATCGCCGACCTGGGTGGCCTGGCCACCGCCTACGACGCCCTGCAGAAGGCCTCGGCCGGCAAGGAAGACCCGAAGGTCGACGGCTTTACCCGCGACCAGCGCTTCTTCTTCAACTGGGCCACCGTGTGGCGCACCAAGTACACCCCGGAGAACATGAAGGTCCGTCTGGCGACCGACCCGCATGCCCCGGCGCAGTTCCGTGCGATGGGTGCCCCGTCGAACCTGCCGACCTTTGCCGCTGCGTTCCAGTGCAAAGCCGGTTCGCCGATGGTGCGCGCCGGCGACCAGCAGGTCGTGATCTGGTAAGCCATCGCGCCCACGCGTGAGGTGATGCATGCAAAGGCCCGGGATCTCCCGGGCCTTTGCTTTTGGGGCGCATGCTGCCCATCACGCTCGTTTCGCTTTGCTTGGTACACTCGCGCGATCCCAATTCCGCTGGATTCGCTTTACATGTCCAACCTCCGTCCGCTTGCCATCGCCCTGGGCATCAGCCTGCTCACCCTGGTCGCTGCTCCCGATGCGCACGCCGCGCCGAAGAAGAAGGCCGCCGCCCGCGCGCCGGCGGTCAGCGCCCAGTGCAGCGACTTCTACGAAGCCACCAACGCCACCTGGTTGAAGGCCAACCCGGTGCCGCAGACTGGCGCCACCACCGCGCTGGGCCAGCTGGCCGACCGCACCCGCCAGCAGCAGCGCGCGCTGCTGGATGGCGCGATGACCGCGCCGCAGGGCAACGTGCAGAAGCTGCTGGGCGACTTCTGGGCCAGTGGCCTGGACGAGGCCGCGGTGGAAGCCGACGGGTCCAACCCGATCGCCCCCCTGCTGACCCGCATCAATGCGATCAAGAAGGCCAAGGATGTGCCGGCGTCGATCGCCGCGCTGCACCAGGTCGGCATCCCGGTGGCCTTCAACTTCGCCCCGGACGTGGACCTGAAGGCGCTGGACCGCCACATCGGCTACTTCATGCAGGGCGGCATGGGCCTGCCGGACCCGGCGTTCTATACCCGGACCGATGCCGACACCGTCGCGCTGATGGGTCGCTACCGCAACTACGTCAAGCAGGTGCTGGCACTGACCGGCACTCCGGCCGACAAGCTCGATGCCGAGTCGCAGTCGGTGATCGCCCTGGAAACCGAACTGGCGCGCAATGCGCAGTCGCTGGCGGGCATCAACAACCCGTTCAACAACTACGCGCCGATCTCCACCAAGGAGCTCAACAGCCGTTACCGCAACCTGCAGCTGGAGGCCTTCCTGAAGGCGCAGGGCGTCAACGACGACCTGGTCTCGCTGTCCGATCCGGCACTGTTCAAGCAGCTCGATGGCATGGTCACCCGCCTCAAGCCGGAACAGTGGAAGGTCTACCTGCGCTGGCGCGTGGGTGATGCGATGGCCCCGTACCTGTCCAAGGCCTACCGCGATGCCGAATTCGAATTCCGCGGCCGGGTGATCCGTGGCCAGACCCTGCCGCCGGCGCGCTGGGAGCAGGTGCTGGATGCGATCAACGTCGCTGCCGGCCCGATGGTCGGCCGCGAATATGCGGCCAAGCACCTGTCGGCCGACGACCGTCGCAAGGCAGCGCTGGTGGTGGACAAGATCCGCGAAGTGCAGATCGATGCGGTCAAGCGCAGCACCTGGATGAGTGATGAGGCCAAGACCGAAGCACAGGCCAAGCTGGCCGCGCTGAAGATCGAGATCGGCACCCCGTTGCGCGATCTGGACTACACCGTGCAGCCGATGGGCCGCGGCAGCTTCGGCGGCAACATGCTGATCGCCTCCACCTGGCGCCACCGCGAAGAAATGAAGCGCATCGGCAAGGGCAACGCCGACCGCCGCTGGGACGTGCTGCCGCAGCAGCCGGCACTGGCGTATGACATCGCGCAGAACCGCCTGATCGTCACCGCCGCCGTGCTGCAGAGCCCGGTGTTCAACGCCAAGGGCGATACCGCCGAGCTGTTTGGCAGCTACGGTGCGCTGGTCGCCCATGAACTGACCCGCGCGATCGATGCCAAGGGCGCGCTGGTCGACGCCAAGGGCGAACTGCGCAGCTGGTGGACCCCGGCCGACAAGACCGCCTGGACCCTGTTCGGCAACCGCGTGGCCGCCCAGTACAGCGGCTACGACTACCCGGGCGTGAAGGGTGCCAAGGTCAACGGTGAACTCACCCGCGAAGAGAACCTGGCCGACCTGGCTGGCCTCGAACTGGCGTGGGAGGCTTACAAGGCGGTCGAACCGGCCGCCAAGCCGGCCGCGCAGCAGGGCTTCTTCCGTGGCTGGGCGAGCCTGTGGCCGCAGCAGCTGTCGCCGAACGTCGCCGCTCAGCGCCTGACCTCGGACATCCTGGCCCCGGGCCGCTGGCGCACCAACGGCCCGCTGTCCAACCTGCCGGCCTTCGGTGCCACCTTCACCTGCAAGCCCGGCCAGCCGATGCAGCGCGTGGACAACGATCAGATCAAGGTCTGGCGCTGAGTCTGGACCTGTACTGAGCTGAAGCGTTTGACCAGAAAGGCGCCCTCCGGGGCGCCTTTTCTGTGTCCAAGCACCGCGTGATCAGGCAAAAAAGACCCCGGCAAGCGCCGGGGTCGAAGACAAGCCTTGGAGAGGAACGCGGTACGTTAGAAGTCGTAGGACGCCGTCAGCCGAACCGAACGCGGCGCGGTGAAGTAGGTCCCGATGCCATAGAGGTTGGAGACCGTGTTGGGGCCTTCCTGGTAGGTCACGTCTGATTGCAGCTGGCGGCGCTGATTCAGCACGTTGAAGACATCCAGCGCGAAACCAAGGCGTTGCTCGGCAAATGCCGGGCGATACATCACGCCCAGATCCACGCGCGTCGTCCACGGCTGGCGGCCGGCATCACCCGGACGCGAGGGACTGCCATTGCAGTAGTGGTAGGACGAACCGTAGTTGATCGGGTCACCCTGGTCAGCGCCGTAGTACCCCAGGCAGCTCTTCGGCGCACCGGACATCACGCGCAGCGTCGCCGAAGCCGTCCACTCCGGCGTGAACTGGTAGGCACCGTAGCCCTTCAACTGGTGACGACGGTCGTTGGCCAGATAGCCGCCGGCGTATTCCATCAGGTACGAGGAGTCCCAGTCCTGCGTCTTGGCGACGTCGTCCTGCCCGATATCCGACTTGACCGGCCCCTCTGTGTTGCCAAAGCTGCGCGACCAGGTGTAGTCGAGACGGCCATACCAGTTGTTGCTCATCGGGTGTTCGACGAACAGATCGACGGCCACGTAATCCCGCTTGGCCTTGTTGCTGCCCAGCCCCCAGTCCGCCGCGCTCATGCTCACCGGCACGTAGCCGGAGCCGTCGGTTTTCTTGACCAGGAAGGTGTTGGTCTTGCCCGGGTTGAAGATCACGCAGCCGGGCACCTCCAGATTGCTGGAATCCACGCCCATGGCATCCAGCTTGTCATTGATGCGGTTCGAATCGCAGGTATCGTCGATCGCGGTCTGCAGGCGACGGTAGGTGACCTTCGCACCACTGTTCCACGACGCGCCAAGGGTCTTCTCGAAGCCGAGGATCAACTCGTCCTGGTACTGCGATTTCAGATCGCTCGGCGCCACGCTGCGCGGATCCGGCGTCTGTCCATACTCGTTGTTGGCCGAGACCGGGCCCGGCCCCAGTGCGCCAAGACCGGTCGGATTCCCATTGGCGTCGATACCTGTGTAGGTGAAGTACTCGCGGGTATAGGTCGACGCCGAGGCGCCGCGGACGGCCACGCTGTTGGGCAGCGCCAGGTAATAGCGGCCCAGGTTGGCAAACACCTTCAGCGATGAATCACCGAACACGTCCCATGCCGCGCCCAGGCGGGGGGCCCACTGGTCGCCGCTTTCGACATACGCCACGGCCGCGCTGTTGTAGTTGGTGAACTTGTCATTGCGCACGCCAAGGGTCAGCAGCCAGTTCGGCGTCACCTGCCAGCGGTCTTCGAGGTAGTACGCCTTCTGCTTCAGCGACATGCTGGTCGTGGTGGAGTAGATGTACTTCTGCACAAAGTAACCCTCGCCACCGGGCGGGGTGATATCGAAGCCAGGTGCCGGTGACGAACCCGGGGCGATGCGCGAGTAGATCCAGGCGTAGCCGGGGCCGGTCATCGCCTCACCTTCGTTGTTCCCCTGGAAGGTCATGTTGTCGATACCACCGGTGATCTCGTGATCGCCGATGCGGTACTGCAGATCCACGCGCAGCCCACGCGAAATGCTGCCCGCGTTGTCGGCCTTGTCATTGATCGCCGGCTGATCGTTGCGGATCGGCGTACCACCGGTGATCGACGGATCCTGGCTGTTGGCGCCGCTGATGAACGGGTTGCCCGAGCTCAGCGGATTGGAGTCCAGGTTGTCCTGCTTACTGCGCCCCCACAATGCGCTGAGCGTCAGGTCGTCGGTGAGGTAGCTGGTGAACTTGAAGATGTCGTAGGTATCTTTCAGCTTCGTCGTATTGGCAAACGTACCCGTGCGCTCGCCCTCGCTGCGGGTCTCGTAATCGTAGTCCCGGTAATAGGCATCGTAGCGGTCCGTGTTCTGGAGACGCGTGTATTCCAGCGTGTTGCTGTCATTGATGTTCCAGTCGATCTTGCCGTAGAACTTCGGTGTATCGATGGTGTAGTGGCTGCGCGACTGCTGCGCCGACTCGATGGATGCGGTGGACACGCCGTCGGACTTATCCTGCTCGGCCGCCAGGTGAATGAAGAGCCGGTCTTCGATGAGCGGGCCACTGACATAGCCGCTGTAGGTAGTACGGGTCGCCTTGTCGCCACGGCGCGAGCGGTACAGCGTCCCGGGCAGCGAGGCATCCTGGAACTCATACCCTTCCTGCAGCGCGCGATCCGGATACAGAATGTCGCGGGGCGATTCAGCCAGCGAATCCGGCTGCCAGGTGGTCTGGACGCCGAAATGCCATTCGTTGGTGCCGCGCTTGCCGAGCTGATTGATCACACCGCCGGTGGAGCGGCCGTAGCTTGCGCCATAGCCGCCGGTGAACGTCTCCTGCTGATCGATCGAACCGTAGGGCAGACTGACGCCCCCCAGGTTGTTCAGCGGGTTGGTCGCGTTGAAGCCATTGAGGTAATACGCGTTCTCGCTGACGCTGGAGCCGCCGAAGGAAAGTACCGAGCGCGAGCCGTTGGCGAAGGCACCGCTGCCCCCGACCACGCCCGGCGCCAGCAGCGCGATGGCCTCCGCGCTCCGGCCCAGCGGCAGTACATCCAGCTGCTCGGAGGTGATCACCGAACGGGACACCGTGTTGCTCACGTCGATCTTGGGCACGTTGGATGCCGTCACATTGACGGTACCGAGGTTGGTTGCCTCGCCGCCGGCGTTGCCACCGCCCCCCCCGAAGGACACTTCGGTACCGGCACCGACGATCAGCTGCACGTTGTCGCGCTTCTCCACGACCTGGCCGTCGCGCTGCAGGGTCACTGTGTAGCGACCCACCGGCAGCGAACCCAAGGTGTAACGGCCGTTGGCATCGACCGTGGCGGAGCGGCGCAGGCCGGTGTCACTCTGCACGACAACCGTGGTGCCCGAGGCGGACGGCACCGTGCCGTAGACGGAGCCGGTGGTGCTCTGCGCGGCGGCGGCACCGATGAAAGAGGTCAGGAGAACGGCCAGTGCCGTGCGCTTCAGCCGGTTGGCCGGGATGCTGCGTGTCATGGAGTGTCCTTGAGTCGGGGTTGCATACAGAGATGTCAACAGCGTTGCGGCTGGATGACGTTTTCCGCAACTGAACCCGATCTTAATTTCACTATTTCGCGAGATGCAATCCAAGCTGAATAAGATCACAAGCCATTGAATCAAAAGCCTTTTACTAAATAAACTTAATGTAAACAGGCGATTCCCGACCATAATCCGAGGCATGTTGAGATAATAAGTCTCACTTGTTTATCTCATTATGAGACGCCCCTCACATTTTCCATCATTTGATTGCGGATCAGGCCCGCCCGATGATGAGCAGCATCAATGTGCAGGACGGCGCACACGACGATGCCGCCTTACGCCAGTCCGGGCGCAAGGCGCATCGCAACTTCAACGCCTCACTTGATGCTGCGAAGGTGATTGGGTCGCTTCGGCGGACCCGGCGGCCGTCGGTTGTTGAACGGCGGTTGGCCGCGCCAGTAGCGGATCAGCAGCCAGCCGAACAGCATGCCGCCCAGATGCGCGAAGTGGGCCACGCCCGGCTGCCAGCCGGTGGCGCCCAGCATCAGCTCCATCGCACCGAACACGATCACGAACGTGCGTGCCTTCATGGGGATCGGCGGGAACAGCAGCATCACCCGCTGGTTCGGGAACAGCATGCCGTAGGCCAGCAGCAGACCGAACACGCCGCCCGAAGCACCCAGCACCGTGGCCGGATCGGCCAGCATCATGCCGACCACCAGCTGGCACAGACCGGCACCGGCGACGCACGTCAGGTAATAGATGAGGAAACGTTTTTCGCCCCAGGTCTGCTCCAACGGCGCGCCGAACATGAAGAGCGCGAGCATGTTGAAGAACAGATGGCCGAAGCTGCCATGCAGGAAGCCGTAGGTCAGCAGCTGCCACGGCTGGAAGTTGCCGCCCGGCGAGAACGGATCGAAGCCGCCGCCCAACGGCTGCAGCATGAAGGGCTCGAAGGTGCCGTTGCCGAGCAGGAACGGCTGCTGCAGCAGGAACAGCACGGCGTTGGCGATCAACAACGCTTTGGTGACGGTAGGCAGTCGCGGAAACATGGGGGCATCCTTTGGAACTGCACCCATCATAGCCGCAGCGCCCGGCCGCCATCTGCGCGGCGGCGCCCGCGTTCAACCGGCAGGCAGCGTCAGCCCGGTCCCCACAGGGCGGCATCCAGATCGTTGGCGCCGGCTACCGGCATGCCCTTCACCCGCCCCCGTTCGATCACCACGCCCTCGTCGCGTAGCCGCTGGCTCTGTTCCTTCCAGCCAGCCGAGCCTTCGGGCATTGCAATGCGCCCGTCGGAGCGCAGCACGCGGTGCCACGGCAGGTCCGGGTCGTCATTCATGCCCAGCACGCGCGCGGTCAGCCGCGCCCTGCCCGGCAGCCCCGCCTTGGCGGCGACCTGACCGTAGCCCATCACCTGCCCGCGCGGGATCGCATGGATCACCGCCAGAATCCGTGCACGCGCCTGCGCCGCCGGGTCATCGCCCACGGCGGCCGCGTTCACGCGCGGACCCGGCTGACCAGCAGCACGCCGAGCAGGACCAGGGCCGTGCCGAGGATCTGCCACGGTCCCATGGGTTCGTCGAGCAGCCATAGACTCATCACGATGGTGGAGACCGGACCGAGCATACCCACCTGGGCGGCCAGCGACGAGCCGATCCGCTTCACCGCCAGCATGATCGCCATCACCGGCAGCACCGTGCAGACCGTCGCGTTGATCAGCGACAGCCAATACACCGGTGTGGGTGCCTGGCCCAGCGCAGACATCGGGTGCAGCACCGCGAAGTGCAGCACGCACAACACGCAGGCCACGCAGCTGGCATAGGCGGTCAGGCGGATCGCACCGATCCGCGCCACCACCTGGCCACTGCCGAACAGATACAGCGCGTAGCTCAGCGCACTGGCGAACACCAGTGCACTGCCCAGCACGATGCGCCCGCCTTCCAGCTGCAGGTCATGGCCGAAGGCCAGCAGTACGCCGAGATAGCTGAGCACCAATGCCGCCACCTGCCAGCGACCAGGGCGCTTCTTCAGCAGGACCAGGCTGATCAGCAGCACCAGCGTGGGGTTCAAATACAGGATCAGCCGTTCCAGGGTGACGCTGATGTACTGCAGGCCCTGGAAATCCAGCAGGCTGGACAGGTAGTAGCCGGTGAAGCCCAGCCACATCACGCGCCCGCGGTCGCCCCATGACAATGCCGGCGCACGCCGCGCCGACCATACCGCCAGCACCGCGAACAGCGGGAACGCCATCAGCATCCGCAGGGCCAGCAGCGTGGTGGCATCCACCCCATGCCGATACGCGAGTTTGACGATGACCGCCTTGCCCGAGGCCGCGATCGCGCCGATCGCGGCCAAGGCGATGCCGCCGGCGGCGATGCGGCTGGAGGACGTGGGCAGCGAGGAGGCGGGTGAAGTCATCAGGACGACGGACAGCCGCGCGGAGGCGGCTGGGCAGCAGGGGGGCCTGCAATTGTCGCATGCCCCACACCCACGGCTAACGCATCAGTACGACTTCTTCTGCCGAGGTTGGATGGATCGCCACGGTGTCGTCGAACTGGGCCTTGGTCACGCCCATCTTCACCGCCAGCGCGAACCCCTGCAGGATTTCATCCGCAGACTCGCCAAGCAGGTGCACGCCGACCACGCGCTCGTCCTCGCCCACGCAGACCAGCTTGAACAGGCTGCGTTGGGTGCCATCGGCCAAGGCCTGCAGCATCGGGCGGAAGTTGCTGCGGTACACACGGACGTCGCTGTACTTCGCGCAGGCCTCTTCTTCGCTCAAGCCCACCGCACCGAGCGCCGGGTGTGAAAACACCACACTGGCCACGTTCTCATAGTCCATCTTGGCCTGCGGCTGGCCACCGAACAGGCGGTCCATCAGCTTGCGCGCCGCGGCTATCGCCACCGGGGTCAGGCCAACCTTGCCGGCGATGTCGCCCACCGCGTGCACGCTGGGTACCGCGGTGGTCTGCCACGCGTCGACCTCGACCTCGCCCTTGTCACCGATCACCACGCCGAGCGCTTCCAACCCCAGATCGGCACTGTTGCCGCGTCGGCCGGTGGCAAAGAACACCGCATCGAAATGCGCATCGGCCGGGCCATCATGGCCGAGTGCGACCACGGCATCGCCGTCACGCTGCAGCTCGCGCAGGCGGTAACCGAAATGGATCTGCACGCCCTGGTGGCGCAGGTTCTCGGCAAGCTGTGCGGTCAGTTCTGCATCGAAGCGCTCCAGCAGCCGCTCGCCACGTACCAGCAGTGTCACCCGGCTACCCAGCGCCTGCAGCAGCCCGGCCAGTTCCACCGCGATGTAACCACCGCCGACAATGGCCACGCGCTCGGGCGCGCCGCACAGGTTGAAGAAGTCATCGGACACCAGGCCCAGCTCGGCCCCGGGAATCTCCGGCCGCTGCGGATACGCACCGGTCGCGATCAGGATGTGAGCCGCACTGATGCGCACGCCATCGCTGCACTCCACGGTGTGCGCATCCACCAACCGACCACGGCGCGGTACACGCACGACCTTGTTCTCATTGAGTCGCTTGAGATAGCTGGCATGGATGTTGGCGATGTAGGCCTGCCGATGCACCACCAGTTCTTTCCAGTCCAGCGAAGGGCGCACCGGCACATCGAAGCCCATTGCGGCGGCCAGACCAATACGGCCGGAAAGATCGGCCGCCAGCCACATCGCCTTCTTCGGCACGCAGCCGACATTGACGCAGGTGCCGCCCAGTTCGCCCGGCTCCAGCATCGCCACGCGCTGGCCGTGCTGCGCCGCGCGGAAGGCCGCGGCGAGCCCGCCGGAACCGCCGCCCAGCACGATCAGGTCATAGTCGTAGTGCGTCGTCATTGGTATCGCTCAACTCGGTAAGGGGCAGGATCGATCGTCGGCGTGCGGCCGTGGATCAGCTATGCCGTCCACTGGCCGGTGCCGACGCGCATGCGCGTTCCGAGCATGCCATGGCCGGCCGCGATCCAGACGTGAGGGTGCCGCGGGGGCGCCCACGGGTTCAGGCCCGGCGCAGCGGCGGCCACTGCAGATAGGTCATCGCACGCCAGAACCATTCCAGTGGCCCGAAGCGGAAGTAGCGCAGCCATACATGGCTGATCAGGACCTGCAGCGCGAACAGCGCCAGCGCGAACGGAATCTGCCACAGCCGCGGCATCGTCTCGAACACGCCAAGTCCGTATCCATAGAACACCCACGTGCAGACCAGCGACTGGCCGATGTAATGGGTCAGCGCCATCCGCCCCATCGGTGCCAGCACCTGCAGGCGCGCGCGCCAGTGCACGATCCAGGCCAGGTAGCCCAGGCACATCAGCAGCCCGGCCAACGCGCTGATCGCATACGCCACGCCGCCACGCAGATCCAGCGTGCCGGGCGCCTGATAGGGGTGCCAGATCGCACTGCCCAGCATCAGCACCAGGCCCACCGGCAACGCGATCCAGCGCAGCCGTGCATACAGCCGCGCGAAACGATCCGGCGCGGCCAGCGCGCCACTGCGGGCAAACCAACTGCCGATCAGGAACATGCCCAGCACTTCCGGGCCGATCACGAAGATGCCCGACAGCATCGCGCCGAGGTCACGCACGCGCTGGCCGACCGCCTCGCCCCAGCTGCCGTGCGCGTAGGCCTGCCGCTGCAGTTCGATCGTCCGCTGAGCCTGGGCAATGGCCTCGCGCAGGGGTTCCTGGGCATGCTCCATGCTGGCCATCCAGCTCATCAACGCGCCCAGCAACATCACCAGGGCGGCTGCGCCCAGATAGCTGATGGCGCCCATCGCCGGCAGCCAGCTGCGCGGTGCCTCGCGACAGGCAAGCAACAGCATCGAGATCAACGCGTAAATCACCAGGATGTCGCCGGACCACACCAGCAGCGCGTGGCACAGGCCGATCAACAGCAGGGCCGCGCTGCGGCGCAGATAGAACGGTGCGAATGCGCGGCCAGCCACTTCGGCGCGCTGCGCCATGACCGAGAACCCCGCGCCGAACAGCAGCGAGAACAGGGTGAAAAACTTGCCCTGGACCAGCACGTAAATGGCCGCATCGGCCCAATAGTCCGCGCCCTGCCAATGCGGATCGATGCCGGTGAAGGACAGGTCCAGCGGACCGCTGAACGCCTCCATGTTCATCAGCAGGATGCCCAGCAATGCGAAGCCGCGCAGGATGTCGATGACGGCGATGCGCTCGTGGGCACCCACCGGCTGCAAAGGAGAAGAAGCTGCGTTCACAGGCAATCCGCTGACCAGGGCCGCCATTATGCCGTGCGCACGAGGGCCTGCCGCACAAACGAAAACGGCCCGCCGAAGCGGGCCGTTGGATCAACGAGGGGTCGCAGCACTCAGTGCTGGTGGCCGCCGTCGCCGTGCACGTGGCCGTGCTCGATCTCTTCCTTGCTGGCTTCGCGCACGTCGATGATCTCGACGTTGAAGTGCAGGTCCTTGCCGGCCATCGGGTGGTTCAGGTCGACGTCGACCACGCTCATGCCGACCTTCTCGACGGTCACGGCGCGCGGGCCGAAGTTGGTCTGCAGCACGACCTGCTGGCCCGGGATCAGCTTGGAGGTACCGAAGTGCTTCTTGGGCACGCGCTGGGTCAGGCCTTCGCGGCGCTCGCCGTAGGCGTCGGTCGCCTTGACGTCCACCTCGAAGGTGGCGCCGGCTTCCTTGTCCATCATGGCGTTTTCCAGGCCCGGGATGATGTTGCCGTGGCCGATCAGGATCGCCAGCGGATCACGGTCCTTGGAGCTCTCGATCGGCTCCTGGCCCTGCTCGGCGACGGTGTAATGGAAACGGACGACGCGGTCTTTTTCGATCTTCATGCGCAACTCTGGTCTGGAGACTGCCGAGGGCAGACGGGTGAGGCGGGTTGTGGCCTGCCGGATACGCCGCCATCATGACGGCCTTCTAAGGTCGCGCATTATCCGGACAACATGCACATGACGCCAGTTTCGCGCCTGACCCGCCTGCCCGGCCGCCTGGCCCTGCTGGCGATCATCGCCCTGCTGAGTGCCTGTGGCGGCGGCAAGACCACCCGCCCGGCCCCACCGCCCGCCTCCACCCAGGTCTGGCCCAGCGTGACCCCGAACGACCCGCAGGCGGCCAACGCGGTGCTGATGCGCGCGATCGGACTGGTGGGCACGCCGTACCGTTACGGCGGCAACACCCCGGAATCCGGCTTCGACTGCAGCGGCCTGGTCGCCTACGTGTACCGCGAGATGCTGGATCTGCGCCTGCCCCGCACCTCGCGTGATCTGGCCGCCGTGCAGGGACCGAAGATCGAGCCCAAGCGCCTGGCACCAGGCGACCTGGTGTTTTTCGGCAACAAGGGCAACGTCTTCCATGTCGGCATCTATGTGGGTGAAGGCCGCTTCGTGCACGCCCCCAGCACCGGTGGCACGGTCCGGCTGGATTCGCTGGGCGGACCTTACTGGAAGGACCACTACACCGGGGCGAAACGCGTCCTTAACTAAGCTGAACAGGGGTAAGGGCTAAATTTGTGACATAGATCACATAGTTGTAAACGAAAAATTAACGGAATTTGTACCTAATCACTGCGCTTACACGGCATCATCACCCATCGTTTTTATTCAGTGACCGCCGCGTGACGACAGACGACCTGAGTTGCAAAGGCCAGACCGCCGCCCTTCGGCGTCGCGCCCGACCCGCCTTCATCGCCGCAGCGCTCTGCCTGGCCAGCCTTCCGGCATGGGCCCAGTCCGCACCGACGACGGCCCCCGAGGTCGCTGCAACCCCCGTTACTGTCGCATCCGAGTCACCCGCGCCGGCCAAGCCCAAGGCTGATGCGCCGGCCCGCAGCAAGGCCGATGCCGCTGCCAGCGCCACCCTCGCCGCCCTGCTTCCGCACCTGGCGGCCAACGACACCATCCCGCTCATGGATCGCTCGGCGATGTTCGCCGGTGATCTGAGCCGCCTGCTCGCCAACTACGACGCCAGCACCGGCGCCATTACCGTGGCCGGCGACGCCGCCGAAAACGGCAAGGTCCAGTCCCTGCTGCGCCGTGCGATGACCCTGCTCGGCACCCCGTACCGCTGGGGTGGCACCTCGCCGGACAGTGGTTTCGACTGCAGCGGCCTGGTTGGCTATGTGTTCCGGACCGCGCTGGGCGTCGAGCTGCCGCGCGTGTCGCGCGAGATGGCCCATGACGGCGCCGCCGAGCTGATCAATGACCGCAACGCCCTGGCTGCTGGCGACCTGGTGTTCTTCGGCCGCAAGGGCCGGGTGGATCATGTCGGCATCTATGTCGGCGAAGGTCGCTTCCTGCATGCCCCGAGCACCGGCAAGGACGTCCGCGTCGACAGCCTGGTCAGCGGCTACTGGGGCGGCAAGTTCATGCAGGCCCGCCGCGTCGATCTCTGACGCGCCCTGCTGAACCCACAGATCGAAGGCCGCTGCCCCGCAGCGGCCTTTTTCTTTGGGCTGCCCGGCGATGGCCGCTGACCCACCCAATCCGCGTTCCCTTCTCTGTCACCGTCTATTTCCCGGCCGGCGACACGCCGGGCGCCTGTGCGCTGCGGCGGGGGACGGACCCGGACGTGGGGCGGCACGTGCGCGGCAACCGATCAGGCAGCAGACACCGCCCGAGCTTCTCGTCGACAAGGTGACGCATGGCGGCTGTCCCCGATTTTCCTGCCCGGTGTGTGATCTGGTTTGGGCAACCTCTCCCGCTTGAACGGGCCACCTTGGCTGCGGCCGGCTGGCAGGTGCGGGGCGTGGCCCCGGAACAATGCGCGGGCATCGGCATGCGCGGCAGCGACCAGGTCGTGGGCCTGCTGGACCTGCGCACCGTGGTCCCGGCCAACCTGGCCCATCTGCAGCAGCTACTGGTGGACCACCGTCACATGAGCCTGCTGGCCCTGCTGCCGGCCGCCCCACTGCGTCCCTCGCCGGTGCTGGATGCACTGCTCGCCGCCTGCGTGGATACCTACACCGCGCCGATCGATCTGCCGCGCGTCGTCCAACGCCTGCAGCAGTTGGCGGGTGCCGAGCCCCTGCCCGCCACCCACGGTACGCAGTCCCTGATCGGCGACAGCGCCGTGCTGCAGGTCACCCGCGCGGCAATCCGCAAGTACGCGCCGGTGGATCTGCCGGTGCTGATCACCGGCGAAACCGGCACCGGCAAGGAACTGGCCGCCCAGGCCCTGCACGCGCTGTCCGCACGTCATGCGCGTCCGTTCCTGGCGGTGAACTGCGGCGCGATCCCGGCAGCGCTGGTCCAGTCCGAGCTGTTCGGCCACGAGCGCGGCGCCTTTACCGGTGCAGCGACCCGTCGGCTGGGCCTGTTCGAATCGGCCAGTGGTGGGACCGTCTTCCTGGATGAGATCGGCGATCTGCCGCTGGATGCGCAGACCAATCTGCTGCGCGTGCTGCAGGAAGGGACCGTCGAGCGCGTCGGCAGCAACCGGCCGCTGGAAGTGGATGTGCGCGTGCTCGCGGCCACCCACGTGGATCTGGAGAAGGCGGTCGAACAAGGCCACTTCCGTCGCGACCTCTTTTATCGCCTCAATGTACTGCGCCTGCCACTGCCGCCGCTGCGCGAGCGCGGCAGCGACATCGCGTTGCTGGCCCACCATTTCCTCGCCAGCTTCCGGCACCGCCATGTCACCCGTGCGCGCGGATTCACCGCCGATGCGGTCCAGGCACTGGAGCGGTTCGGCTGGCCGGGCAATGTGCGCGAGCTGCTCAACCGGGTGCAGCGTGCGGCGATCGTCAGCGATGCCGAGCTCATCACCGCAGCGGACCTGGAATTGACGCAACCGCTGATGGCCACCGCCGAGCGCGGCCTGCAAGGCGCAAAGCAGGTGGCCGAACGCGAGACGTTGCTGCATGCGCTGCGCCAGGCGGATTTCAACATCACCGCCTGCGCCCGCCAGATGCAGGTCTCCCGGGTGACCGTCTACCGGCTCTGCCGCAAGCACCAACTGGCACTACCCGAACTGCGCTGACCCGCGGACCGTCGCGTAGAACCCGTGGACTGCGCGACCCTGCCGTTGGCTCACAAGCTATACGGCACCTTGAAGGCCAGGGTGAAGTCCGGTGCATCGGGGGTCAGGCCGATACCCAGCAGGCTCACCAACGTGGTCTTCTGGTTCAGCGCGTAGGTGATGCCCAGGTTGAGCGTAGCGGCGTTGGCATCACTGCCGATCACCTTGAGCCACTGTCCGTTCTTGTACCGCGTGGACGCGCGCGCGCTCAGCTTGTCGCTGAAGGAGATGCTCAGGCTGGTGCGCTCGTTGAACGCGAACGCCACGCCGGCACCGAAGTAATACGAACCGCCGAGCTTCACATCCCCCGGGTTGGTGGTGTCCGGGTTGGCGTCGATGTCATCGAAGCTGCGCGGGAAGGAATGGATGTAGCCGATGTTGGCGAACAGGATCGCCGGATCGGCCGTCTTCACCGCCGACAGGCCGACGTTGGCCTGCCAGACGCCATTGCCGGTGGGCTGCTGTTCGGGCACGGCGAAGCGGATGAAGTCATCGTCATCGCGTTCGAGCACCTTCCAGTCCAGCCCATACGGCGCACGCCCGGTCGGCGCGGTCGCGCCCACGGTCAGCACGGTTTCCGGCAGCCGCCCACGCTCGGCGAACAGCCGGTAGTTGGCGCTCACGCCAACGTCGCCGATACCATTGCCGGTCGTTTCCTCCTGCGCGATGGCGGCCGCAGAACCGCCGGCACCGCCCTTCTGGAACACCGTCTTGCGCGCCAGATACGGGACATCAAGATTCAAGGTCAGCCGTGGGCTGACGCCCCAGCGCGCGGCCAGGTTGTAGGTGAGCGTGTCCGACTCGACATTCTCGATGGCGATGTTGCCCAGGAAGATCGCGTCCAGCGCGAGGAAGCCGTTGAGGCTCAGCTGCTTGCGGTCATAGCGCGCATAGGACAGGCTGTTTTCGATGGTGAAGCGGCGGCTGAACAGCGCGGCCTGCTGCTGTTTGACGTCATCCACGCTGCGTCGCGATTCCTGTTTGGCCTGCTGCGCTTCGGCCGCCGAGCTGGCGTAACCGTCGGCGCTGGCCGGTGCTGCAGGCGTGCCAGCCGGCAAGGCCTGTTGCGGTGGAGGTGCGGCACCGGCGACCGGCGCGGTCTTGCCGGTCAGCCTTGCCTGCATCGCCTGCACCTGCATGTCCAGCTCGCGCAGGCGTCGCACTTCCTGCGCATAGTTGGCCTTGAGGCTTTCCAGCTGCGCCATCAGTGCCCTGACATCGGCCTCGTCATTGGGCGCAGGCTGTTGCGCCTGTGCCTGGGCGGACGCAGCCGCCATGAGTGCCAGCGCCGCCAGCGCCAGCGGTGTCGCGCGGATCATCGTGTGCATTGCCTTGGCCCACTGTTGTGTTGACGCTCCCCCCTGCCGGGCCGATGGATCACTGGCCCGGTCCCATGCCTACGCCGCGTACCAGCGTCATCGCCTGCGCCACGTTCTGGTTGAGCGGAACGTTGTTGGCCAGCGATTGCCTCACGAGGTCGATCTGCAGCCGGTTGGTGACCGACTGTCCATCACTGCCCAGCGCGATGCTCTGGCCGACGCTGCCATTGCGGATCCATTGCTGGACCGCACCGACACCCTCGATCTGCAACTGCACCTTGGCCGTGTTGCCTTCCAGCTGGGCCAGCGCGCTGACGCCGCCCTGCTGCACGCTGGCCAGGTTCACGCCTTCGCCGGTAGGCGTGGGTGCCACGCCATCGCGTACGGTGAGCTGGGTGGCGTTGCTGGCCAGGTTGCCGTCACCGGCCACCTGGATGCTCTGACTGAGGCCGGCCACGTTCTGCAGCCCGGTGGAATCCACGCTGCGCCCGGGTGTCACCGGCAGCGGCGCATCAGCGGCGGTCACGCTCACGCTCGGTGCGAAGCTGATCTTCGGTGTGCTGCCGCCGTGGCTGAAGTCCATGCCCAGCTTCAGCGCGCTCTGTGCGGACTGCCCACCGGAGGTCTGCCATTGCGAGACCATGGTGACGCCGAACCACGCCACGGTGTTGCCACCGACGGTGTAGCGCCCCCGCATGAGATTCAATTCCGGATCGGGGATTTCGCTCAACCCCTTGCCGGGTCGGCTCTCGTCGGCATGCGCCGGCGCGGTGCCCAGCAGGGCGAGCAACATAATGCCGGGCGTCCAGGTTGCGATGTTCATGGTGCCTCCTTAAAACAGATCGGCATGGGTGAATCCGAAATCGACCAGTTCCGCGTCGGTGATCGGCCCCTGCCTGGCATACAGCGAACGGGCACTCGGCCGTTCGCCGGGCTGCAGCAGTGCCGTGTTGCGATCGAAGTCACTGCCGATCACGACAAACACGGCGCGCGACGGCCACGCCTGAAGAAATTCGCTGACGGGAATGCTGCGGTTGCCCAGGATCGGGTCGGCCACATCCACCACATCGCCACGGACCTGTTTGAGGACCACGAAGTGGCGGAAGCCCCGCACATCCATCAGCACCAGCCCGGGCACGCGCAGTGAGCGCAGGCGCTCTTCATTGACGCGGTAGCCGCGTCCACGCATGCCCATCGATTCGACGTAACGCTTGATGTCCAGCAGCGAGAAACCGCGCTGGTGGACCAGTTGTGGATCCGAGACCCCCATCATCCCTTCGATCACCGTGCTCTCATCTGCCTCCAAGTGGTAGGCATAGCGCAGGATCGTGGCCAGGGCAGCTGCGCCACAGCTGTAATCGGTGTGTTGCCGTACGACATTGCGGAAGCGCCGTTCCTGCATGCTTTCCACACGCTGGGTGAGCACCGCCCCGTTGGGCAGTACGCCACTGAAGCCGACATCGCCGGCGCGTACGCTGCCCATCGGCATCATCAGCATCGACAGTGTCCACACCAGCATCCACGTGCGCATACGACTGGACATGTAGTACTCCGGCTCAGGAAGGAGCCCCTGCCCCAAGGGGGAGAAGGGACAGGGGCTCCCGGGGAGCCCGGTCATTGGCGGATGACCGGGTTTGTTGCGCTCAACGCGTACTGCTTGCGAAAACGGACAGACTTACTGTTCCGGACCGCCGCCACCACCGCCGCCGGTGGAGGGCTGCGCAACCGCCAGGGCCAGACTGTTGGCCTGCAGGTTGCCGGTACCGGAGGCCACGTTCACCCCGATGTTGCCGGAGGCGCCGGAGAACGCACTGCCGGACAATGCCGCGGTGTTGGTGGCATCCACGTTCACCCAGCGGGTGGTGGAGACGGTGCCGCTCAGGCTCGCGTAGAGGTCGGCGATGCCCAGTTCAACGAACTGGCTGGTGCCGCGCTCTTCGGTGTCGAACGCAATGCCGCCTACGCCCGGACGATTCGGGTTGGCCGTGGCATTCTGGATATCGCTATCCATGTCGATATGACCGGTTTCGCTGCCGCTCGGGTGATCCAGCGCGCCACTCCAGGTATCCAGGTAGTAGTTGTCTTTCTGGTAGGCACTACCCGAACCGCTGTAACGGCCCGCACCGACGGCCAACGTGGCACCGGCAACGCGACCGCTCAGGTTCACGTCCACGGTGTCGGTCATCGACTGCAGGTAGCCGGCGTTGCTGACGGTGTTGCCGGAGGACACCTGGTTGGAGCTGATGCTCGAGGTTGCATAGGCGCTGGTGGCGACCGAGGCGGCGAGCGCGTTCTTCTGCTCGTTGTTGTTGCCCGAGGCGACGTTGGCGCCGATGTTGCCGGACGCACCGCTGAAGGCATTGCCACCCAGGCCCGCGGCGTTGGTCACGCCCGAATTGATGGTGGTGTTGCCACCGCCGTACTGGTTGACGAAGACCTCCGCATCGGCCATGCCGAAGCTGAAGGACGCATCGGCCGCGGACAGCGACGCGGCGTTGTCCTGCGCGTTGTTGTCACCGGCGGCGACGTTGAAGCCCAGGTTGCCGGAGGCATCGGCACCGACGTCATCGGCGATCGAGGCGCTGTTGGTCACCAGGGTGTTGCCGGCCAGATTGTTGGTGACCGACTGGCGGTTGTCGATGATGGCGATGGCGGCCGAGTCGATATCGATCGAGCCGGTGATTTCCGGATCACCCGAGAAGCTGATGTCCGAGCTCAGGCGCAGGTCTTTCTCGATGTTCACGTCAACGCCGTGGTTGTTCTTTTCCTGGCGTTCGTCGGCCTGGATGTTGCTGGTCTTGTTGACGTTCTCGGTGACGTTGCGGTTGCTGGTCACGTCGCGGTTGCTGGTGACGTTGGTGTTGCTCGTCACGTTGTCGTTGATGGTGGTGTTGGTGGTGCTGTTGTTGTTGCGGGTGTTGTTCCAGGTCCGGTTCCAGGTGCGCGAATCGGTATCGGTGTTGGTGGTGGTATTGGTTTCGGTGTTCGTATCGGTGTTGGTGTTGGTGCGCGTTTCAGCCACGTTGTGCAGGTGGTTGATGTTGGCGCTCTGGTTCTGGTTGTCGCGGTCATTGCCCCAGCCATTGGCGCCGGCGGAGGCGGATGCAGCGGCGACGGCGATGGCCAGTACGGTCCGTTTCATGTTGGTGTTCATGGTGCCCTCTCTCTCATCACAGACAATCGGGTGGATGTGACTACTCACGGGGTGGACTGCACCGAAATGCTCAGTTGGTTTGCGGTGGCGTTGCCGGATCCCGCGATCTGATTGAGTTGCAGGACGCCGTCGAATCCCTGCAGTGCGGAGGCTTCGACCGCCACCCTGCGAGTTCCGGCCGACCGACCGCTGTTGACGGCCCCCTGCCCCCCTGCTGACGCGAGTGCGCCCGACGCGGCCAAAGCCTCGTCGTTCGTTTCGCGTATGCCCTGTTGCGCCAGCGTGGCAGTGACGACGTTGAGCGTCGCGTTGCCGTTGCCGCTGGCCTGGTTGATCGATGCCACGCCTCGGGCGCCGTTGAGTGCCTGGCCGCCGAGCGTGGCGCTGGCGTCCATGGCGGTGTCGCTGAGGCTGAGGTTGTTGGACTGCTGCTGGCGCGCATCCACGGTGATGCTGGCGTTGCGGCCGTTGGCGATGCCCATCAGGTTGGCCTGCTGGTTGAGATCACCGGCGACCATGTTGACGGTCATGGCGCCGTCGGCGCCGGCCAGGGTGCGGCCGTCGATGCGGCTCTGATTGAGGTAGGAGAGCATCGCGGCGTAGTCGTTGGCCTGCTGTGCGTGTGCGGCCACCGGGGCGAGCAGCAGGCCGGTCAGCAGTGCAGTGCGCAGGACGGTGTTCATTTGCCGGGTCCGCCTGCAGGCTGGCCGAGCGGGAACTGGGCAAGTGCGCCGCGGACCTGGTCGCCGATGCCGCGGGTGGCGTTGCCGACCGCGCCCATGGGGCCGCCGATGGTGTTGCTGAGCTGGCCGCTGGAGAGCATGCCGCTGTCGGTGACCTTGCCGAGGGTGCCGCTGACCGTGTGGCCGGTGACACGCTCGATGGTGGTGGCGCTGCGCGGGATGCCGGCGCCGGTGTTGGAACCGAGCGAGGCGTAGTCATCGTCGCTGAGTTCGTCCATGCCGGTGGAGGTACCGAGGGCCTGGCCGATTTCGCGCCGCGGCGAGGGGTCGGCGATCAGCGCCATGCCGGGCGGTGCCGGACGGTAAGCCGGCCGTGCGGAGACGTCACGCAGGAGGACGATTTCGCCGGGCTGGGGTTTGACGCCCTGGCGTGCGCCGGAGGCGTTGGCGGCCGCCGGCACGATGAGTGCAACGGCGAGCAGCCAGAGTGTGGTGTGTCGTGTGCGGTGTGCGGCAACGCTGTCCATGGCGACCTCCGATTACATGCGAGGGGTTGGAGCAGCATTCGTGCCAAGTTCCGGATGCCTGTGTTTCCGGGGTTTTCGTGGGAGTCGGGTTAATGGCGCGCAACATTGCTGTTACAGCAACGTTGGTGTCCGAGGCAATGAATAGGGTGATGCGGTGATCACGTGGTGCTGACAGGCAAGCGTGGTGCGGGTGTATCAGGGGTGTTACACCGGGTGATACAGGGGTTTACGGTGCGGGTTCAGGGTGGTTTCCTGGCGACCGTAGCGCTTCACTTACTGGCGGAGGCGGCCGGTGCGCCGAGCGCTGGGCCACGCCACGCTTGCCGGCGAATGTCCCCCGGCGCCGGCCTGCGTCCGTCCCCTCCTCCTTGATTTCGCCCACAAGCGCAGCGCGGCCCATCGTGTCCAGTCACTGGCGCCTCACGGCAACCGGTTTGCAGTACGCCTACCACCGCGCACGAGCCCCGAAGCGGCCGGTAGGCGCCTGGGCAAAATCAAGGAGGAGGCCGTCGCCGCCAGGCGGCGGCCGGGGGACATTTGCCGAGGGGCCTGCCGGTCGCTTCGGGGCGTAACGCTCGCGACGACCCCAAGCCGAAAAAAAGACCGGCTCTCGCCGGTCTTTGGGTGCTGCGTTCGTGCCTGCATCAGGACGTTCGTTCTTCGCCCTCATCCACGCCGAGGTTGGTGGATGGGTTGTCGTAGATCTCGCGGTCGAGCAGGCCGGTTTCTTTGGCGACGATGACCGGGACCAGCATCTGGCCGGTGACGTTGGTCATGGTGCGCATCATGTCCAGGATGCGGTCGATGGCGTAGAGGTAACCGATGGTTTCCAGCGGCAGGTTCGCGGCGCTGAGCACGACGGTGGCCATGACCACCGCGGTGCCGGGGACGCCGGCGGTGCCGAAGCTGCCGAGGACCGAGGCGATCAGGACCACGATGTACTGCTCGGGGGTGAGCGGCACGCCGGTGTACTGGGCGATGAAGACCGCGCACAGGGCGGGATAGATCGCGCCGCAGCCGTCCATCTTGATGCTGGCGCCGAGGGGAACGGCGAAGGAGGCGTAGTCCTTGTTGACGCCCAGGTTGTGGGTGATCGAGCGCATCGCCGCGGGCATGGCCGCAAAGCTGGAGGAGCTGACGAAGGCGACCTGCATGCCGGGGGCGGCGCCGCGGAAGAACTTGAGCGGGTTCAGGCCGTGCATGAGCAGCAGGCTGCCGTAGACCACGACGATGTGCACGGCGCAGGCGATGTACAGGGCGAGGACGAAGTTGCCGAGCGGCAGCAGCTTTTCAAAGCCGTAGCTGCCGACCAGGCCGGCGATCAGGCCGAAGGTGCCCAGCGGGGTGATCTCCAGCACGAAGCGGGTCACCTGGATCATGATCTCGCTCATCTGCCCGGTCAGCTTGCGCGCTTCGCTGACCTTGTCGCCGAGCTTGACCATCGCAAAACCGAGCAGGCCGGCGAAGAAGATCACCGGCAGGATCGAGCCGCGCCCGGCGGCCAGGACGGTTTCACCGGCGCTGTTGATGCGGGTACCGATGCCGGTCAACGCGTAGAACACGTTGGAGGGCACGACATCCATCAGCACCTTGATCACGCTGGGCACTTCGCGCGGGGTGTAGCCGTGGTCCATGCTGAGACTGAGCGCGCCGCTGCCGGGCTGCATGACGGTGCCGACGCCAAGGCCCACGCAGACCGCCAGGGCGGCGGTGATGATGAACCACAGGAAGGTGCGCCCGCCCAGGGCCGCCACGGACTTCTGCCCGTGCAGCGAGGAGATGGCATTGATCACGGCGAAGAACACCAGCGGCACCGCGATCATCTTGATCAGGGTGACGTAGAGATCGCCCAGCGGGCCGAACCAGGTTTCAGCCGCGGGCCCGAGCAGCCAGCCGGCCAAGGCACCCAGCACGAAGCCGCCCAGGACCCGTTGCCAGAAGGGGATCCGCAGCCAGGCAGAGACCAGCTTCATGCGCGTTCCAGAGATGATTTGACAGCTAGGCACCTTAGCCCAAGCGGGGCGCTGGAACGAGGCGTACACGGAAAATCAGCGTGTCATCGGCGTGCCTTGCGGCGTTCTGCATAATGAACGCCCGTTTCACATGCGAGATTTGCCCGTCCATGTCCCGTTTCACGCCTCTGGTGGCCGCCGTCACCACCCTGCTGCTCGGCGCCTGCGCCAGTACCGCTCCCTCCTCCAGCGCCGCTGTTGGCGCGGTCCAGGTCGATGTGCCGGCCATTGCCCACCCCGCCGGGGAGACCCCGCAGTGGTGGTACCGCAGCGGCGCGGCGCGTGCAGCCAGCACCGGGGCCATGGACGGCAAGGCCAAAAACGTCATCCTGTTCCTGGGCGATGGCATGAGCCTGACCACGGTGGCGGCGGCGCGCATCTTCGAAGGCCAGCGCAATGGCCGCCCGGGCGAGGAAAACCTGCTGTCCTGGGAGCAGTTCCCGGCCACGGCGTTCAGCAAGACCTACAACACCGATTCGCAGACGCCGGATTCGGCCGGCACGATGACGGCGATCACCACCGGCGTGAAGACGCACATGGGCGCGATCGGCGTCAGCGCGGGCACCCGCAACGACTGCGCCGACAGCCTGAACAAGGGGCTGCTGACCTGGCTGCAGTTGGCTGACAGCGCCGGCATGGCGACCGGCGTGGTCTCCACCGCACGCCTGACCCATGCCACCCCGGCGGCGACCTACGCCCACTCGCCGGAGCGCAACTGGGAAAACGATACCGACGTGCCGGAAGAGGCGAAGGCCGCCGGCTGCCGCGATATCGCCCAGCAGCTGTTGTCGACCTCGCGCTTCGGGCGCGGCCCGCTGGTCGCCCTCGGCGGTGGTCGTGGTGAATTCACCACGGTTGAAGAACGCGATCCGGAATACGACGACAAGGTCGGCCAGCGCCTGGACGGGCGCAGCCTGGTGACCGAGTGGCAGCAGGCGCACCCGCAGGGTGCCTACGTGTGGAATGCCAAACAGTTGCAGGCCGCGTCGAAGGCACCGGCCATCCTGGGCCTGTTCGAACCGGACCACATGCGTTACGAGGCCGAGCGCAAGGACGATCCGGCCGGTGAGCCGAGCCTGGCCGAGCTGACCCAGGCGGCGATCGCCAACCTGTCGCGCCACCAGGAAGGCTATGTGCTGATGGTGGAAGGCGCGCGCATCGATCACGCCAACCACAGCGGCAACGCCTACCGCGCACTGACCGATACGGTGGCGATGTCCGATGCGGTGCGCGCGGCCGTCGAGGCGACCTCCGACCAGGACACCCTGATCATCGTCACCGCCGACCATTCGCACACGCTGAACTTCGTCGGTTACCCGGCACGTGGCAACCCGATCCTGGGCAAGGTCAAGGACAAGGGCGGCGAAGACGGGGCCGGCAAGCTGGACCTGGCCCGCGATGGCCTGGGCCTGCCCTACACCACCCTGACCTACGCCAACGGCCCGGGCTACACCGGTGCCACCAACCAGCAGCCGGTCGGCCCGAAGCAGTACCCGCACAACCCGAGCAGCTTCGATCCGAGCACCGGCCGGCCGGACCTGACCGCGGTGGATACCGAGCATCCTGATTACATGCAGGAAGCGCTGGTACCCGCCAAGAGCGAATCGCATGGCGGCGAAGACGTCGGCATCTGGGCACGTGGCCCGGGCAGCAAGGCCGTGCGCGGCACGATGGAGCAGAACGCGATCTACCACATGATCGTGCAGGCCACACCGCGCCTGCGTCAGCGCCTGTGCGATGCCGGCACCTGCGACGCCAAGGGCGTGCCGGTCGAGCTGCCCAAGCCGACCGCGTTCGAGCGCCCGGCCGGCGACAGCAAGTAATGCGTGGGCTTCTTCGCCACGCAACCAACAGGGGCCGCCTCGCGCGGCCCCTGTTGCTGGTGGCCGGTCTGCTTGGCTCCGGCATGGCCTGGGGCGCCGGCACCGCGTGCACCGCCTTCACCGAGGAAGACGGCCTGCAGCCCTTGGCCGGGTGCCAGTGGCTCAACGGCCGTCTTGCGCTTGAGACCAACGCGTTGGCGTCGCTGTCCTACGATCAGGACGGGCTGGCAGCGGTCTACGCTGGCGGTGGATTCCACTATGTCCGTGCCGATGGCCGTCAACTGCCGGTGATCACCTTCGACAACGGCCCGGATTACGTCGTGGAAGGCTTGGTGCGCGGCCGCGTGGGCGCGCGCATCGGCTATTTCGATACGCAGCTGCGCCAGGCGTTCCCGGGCACGTTCGATTTCGGCTGGGCGTTCGATGACGGGGTCGCCCGGGTCTGCCAAGGCTGCCGGCCAGGCACGCCGGATGATCATGGCCACACCGCGATGGTCGGTGGCACCTGGTATCGCATCGATCGGCAGGGGCGTCCGGCGATGGATGCCGACGCGCCGTGATCCCCGCGCGTGGCATCGTCGCCACGCAGCACCGATACTGCCGGTCTGCCTGAGATCGCACTGCCCATGACGTCCCTGCTGCCGCCACCGCCCTCTGTCGTCCACCCCGTGCTGGTGGGCTTCAGCGGCGGGCTCGATTCCACCGTCCTGCTGCATTGGCTGGCCACCTCGGCGGCCCAGCGCACCGCCGGCCTGCGCGCCGTGCATATCCACCATGGCCTGCAGGAGCAGGCCGATGCATGGACCGTGCACTGCACGCAGGTCTGCGCACGCTGGAACATTGCGCTGCGGGTGATCCGCGTGCAGGTACCCCGTCACCAGGGCCAGGGGCTGGAAGCTGCCGCGCGGCATGCCCGGCGCGACGCATTCGCTTCACAGCTGTTGCCTGGCGAGCGGCTGGCACTGGCCCATCACCGCGAGGACCAGGCCGAGACCTTCCTGCTGCGGGCGTTGCGCGGCTCCGGCGTGGATGGGCTGGCGTCCATGCAGGTCACCAGCGCATTCGGCGCCGGCACCGTGTGGCGGCCGTTGCTGGAGGTTCCGCGCAGCGCCCTGCGCGCACATGCGCAGGCCGAAGGTCTGGAGTGGATCGAAGACCCCAGCAACGCGAGCGATGACGCCGACCGTAATTTCCTGCGCCTGCACGTGCTGCCGCAACTGCGTCAGCGTTGGCCACAGGCCGACGCTGCATTCGCGCGCAGCGCGGCATTGTCCGCACAGTCCCAGCATCTGCTCGACAGTGCCGACCGCGACGCGCTGGAACGCTGCAGCGTCGGCCCCGGCGTGATCGACTGCGCGCGCCTGATGCGCCAACCGGTCGAGCGGCGCGCGCGGTTGCTGCGCCATTGGGTGCGCGGCAGCGGACTGCCGCCACTGCCGGCCGCCGGGGTCGAGGCGGTCGAACGCGAACTGCTCCCGGCCGCGCACCATGCCGACGCGCAGTTTGCCTGGCAGGGTGCCCGCATCCGCCGCTGGCGCGGGCAGCTTCACCTGCTCTCGGCCAGTCTGGCGCTGCCGGCCGACTGGAGCGTGCACTGGGATGGCCGTGCGCCGCTTGCGCTGCCCGATGGCGGCGAGCTGCGCCTGCTCGGCACCACCGACGGTTTCGATACGCCCGTGCAGATCCGCGCCCGTCGCGGCGGCGAGCGCATCCAGCTGCCGGGGCGCACGCATTCCCACGCACTCAAGGATCTGCTGCAGCAGCAGGGCTTGCCACCGTGGCAGCGCCGTCAGCTGCCACTGCTGTTCGATGAAGACACGCTGCTGGCCGCGGGTGACCGGGTGATCGGTGCGGCACTGCAGCCGTGGCTGCTGGCCCATCATGCGCAGTTGCAGTGGACCCCGGGCGCGGCGTGAATTGACCCCGCCGGGCCAGCGGCCCACACTTGTCGCATGGCAAAAAAGTCCCCCAATGAAACCTCCCCGGTCGCCCACTTCGAGCAGTCGCTGGAAGAACTGGAGCAACTGGTGGAGAAGATGGAAACCGGCGAAATGAGCCTGGAACAATCGCTCAGCGCCTACGAACGTGGCGTCGGTCTGTACCGCCAGTGCCAGCAGGCGCTGGAACAGGCCGAACTGCGCGTGCGCCTGCTCAGCGATCCGGCCCAGCCCGAGACCGCCGAACCCTTCGACCCGCCCCAGCCATGACGGTTGAGGCCACGTTCGCGCGGTGGCGCGACCGGATCGAACACCAGCTCGACGCCCGCCTGCCCTCACCCTCCGACGCCCCGCGTGGTCTGCATCAGGCGATGCGCTATGCGGTGCTGGGTGGTGGCAAACGGATGCGACCGCTGCTGGTGTATGCCAGCGGCCGGATCTTCACCGCTGACGAGAGCGCGCTGGATGCGCCTGCGATGGCGGTGGAGCTGATCCATGCGTACTCGCTGGTGCACGACGATCTGCCGGCGATGGACGATGACGCCCTGCGGCGCGGCCGCCCGACCACGCATATCGCGTTCGATGAAGCCACCGCGATCCTCGCCGGTGATGCCCTGCAGACGCGTGCGTTCAGCCTGCTGGCCGATGCGGCTCTGCCGGCGCAGCTGCGCGTGGATTGCCTGCAGACCCTGGCGCACGCCTCCGGCGCTGCCGGCATGTGCGGCGGCCAGGCATTGGATATCGACGCTACTGGCCATCAGCAGCCGTTGCAGGATCTTGAACGCATGCATGCGCTCAAGACCGGCGCGCTGATCCGCGCTGCGGTGCGCATGGGCGCGCTGTGTGGGCAGGCGCCCGCGGCTGATCTGGCGACGCTGGATACGGTTGCCTCCGCGCTGGGCCTGGCCTTCCAGGTGCGCGATGACATCCTCGATGTCGAAGCCAGTTCCGAACAGCTCGGCAAGACCGCCGGCAAGGACGAGGCGCAGGCCAAGTCGACCTTCCCGGCGCTGCTGGGCATGGACGGCGCCAAGGCGCATCTGCGCACCCTGACCGAGCAGATGTTCGACGGTCTGGCCGGCTATGGCGAGGCGGCCGATGCCCTGCGTGCGCTGGCCAGGCTGGCGGTTGAGCGGGATCACTGAGCGATCACGCAGGCCGCCACGCATGGCGTGGCCCTACAACGCCAGGACACAAAAAAACGCCCGGGAATCCCGGGCGTTTTTTCGTTCCAGCGCTGCGGATCGATTACTTGATCAGGCGCAGGGCGAACGGGTAGCGGTAGGCTTCGCCGTTGTTGGCCTTGACCGCTGCAATGATGCAGAAGATCACGTTGAGCAGGCCGACGATCGGGGCCAGCAGGCCACCGATGATGACGATGGTCAGCACGATGCAGATCAGCATGGCGATGGTGATCGTGATCTGGAAGTTCAGCGCTTCCTTGGCCTGATCGGTGACGAAGCTCTTGCTGCTGTCGTCCTTGTTGATCAGCCAGATGATCAGCGGGCCGAGGAACCAGGTGAAGATACCCAGCAGGTGGGCCACCAGGGCCATGGTGCGCTGTTCGGCCGGGGCCGGTGCGCTCACCGGCGGCGGCGGGGTGGTGACGTTGTCGAAATCGCTCACGTGAAACTCCTTGTTCGAGGTAATGGGTAGTGCACGCGGCAGGCTCCCCGCCTGCCAGGGCAGCCCCCATAGAATACGTCAATCGTTACCGGCAACGGTCATTCGTCCTACAAGGATCGAGCCGGTATGCACGTGCGAACGCGTGTCGATGTCGGTGCCCACCGCTTCGATGCTGGCGAACATGTCCTTGAGGTTGCCGGCGATGGTGATGCCATCGACCGGGTAACTGATCTCGCCGTTCTCCACGCGGAAGCCGCCGGCGCCGCGCGAGTAGTCGCCGGTGACACTGTTGACGCCTTGCCCCATCAGTTCGGTGACCAGCAGTCCGTTGCCCATCTGCCGGGCAATGGAGACCAGATCACCTGCGTTGGCGGTGACCTTGAGGTTGTGCACGCCACCGGCGTTGGCGGTGGTCGGCAGGCCGAGCTTGCGCGCCGAGTAGCTGCCGAGGACGTAACGCTCCAGCACGCCATCGCGGATCAGCGCCGAATTGCGCGTGGCCACGCCATCGCCATCGAAAGCGGCCGAGCGCAGCCCACGGCGCAGCAGCGGCAGCTCTTCGATGCCGAACCAGTCCGGGAACAGGCGCGTGCCGACGCTGTCGAGCAGGAAGCTGGCGCGACGGTACAGCGCGCCGCCGGACACGGCACCGAGCAGATGGCCGATCAGCGAGCGGGCCACCTCCGGCGAATACAGCACCGGCATCTGCGCCGTGGTCATCGAGCGCGGGTCCAGCCGGGCGACGGTGCGCTCGGCGGCACGGCGGCCGATCGACGCGGCATCGTCCAGATCTTCGCGGGCCAGCGCGCTGCTGTACCAGCCGTCGCGCTGCATGCCATCGCCCTGCCCGGCGATCAGCGCACAGCCGATCGAGTGGTGGCTGCTGCGCTCGCGGCCGATGAAACCATGCGAGTTGGCATACACCGACAGGCTCTGCGCGGTCGCCGCCGAGGCACCGTCGGAATTGCTGATGCGGGTGTCGGCCTCGCGACCCGCCGCTTCGCAGGCCAGCGCCAGATCCAGCGCCGCATCGGCGCTGAGCTCCCAGGGGTGCCAGCCGTCCAGATCCGGGAACTCACGGGCCATCAGCGCCGCCTCGGCCAGCCCGGCGGCCTCGTCGTCCTCGGTGTGGCGGGCGATCGCGCAGGCCTGGGCCACGGTCGACTCCAGGCTGCTCTCGCGCAGGTCAGCGGTGCTGGCGCTGCCCTTGCGCTGGCCGAAGTAGACGGTCACGGCGATGCCGCGGTCACGGGTGGACTCGACCGTTTCGACCTCGCCCAGGCGCACGTTCACATCCAGGCCGCGCTCATCGCTGCAGCTGACTTCGGCCTGGGTGGCGCCCAGGGCCTTGGCCCGCTCCAGAAGGCGCTGGGAGATGTCGGCCAGCTGCTCCAGGCGCTGCAGGCTGTCGTCGGCCGGGGAGACTTCAGGGGAGATCACGTTCAATGCTTTATCCTGTACAGGTGAGTGCCCGGCGCGACGCCGGCACAGTTTACGGATGTGGAAATAAGACGATGCGCGGACGCGACGAAGAAACCGGTGAATTCCTTGATATCAGCCGCAGCCAGAACCGCCGGGCTGCGCTGGACGTGCTGGCCCTGGGCGAGAAGCTGGTCTCGCTGACCGCGGCCCAGCTGGCGCGCCTGCCGGTGCCCGAAGATCTGCTGCCGCACATCGCCGAGGCCAAGCGCATCACCGCGCATATCGCCCACAAGCGCCAGCTGGCGTTCCTGGCCAAGCACATGCGCCGCGAAGACGACGCCGTGCTGGATGCGATCCGCGATGCGCTGGATGCCAACAGCGAGACCTCGCGCCGTGAAGTGGCGACCATGCACCGCGTGGAAGACTGGCGCGAGCGCCTGCTCAAGGACGGCGACAAGGCACTGGGCGCGCTGCTGGACGAGTACCCGCATGCCGACCGCCAGCAGCTGCGTACGCTGGTCCGCAATGCCCAGGCCGAAAAAGCCAAGAACAAGCCGCCGCGCGCCTACCGCGAGATCTTCCAGCTGCTGCGTGCGCTGCTGCTGCCGGCCGCGCTCGGCCTGGAAGGCGTGAATGCCGCCGCCGAAGACGCGCTGGACGACGCGGTCGACACGGACAGCGACAGCGACGAGAACGCCGAGGACTGAGTCCCGGCGCTCACGCGGCGGCGCCAGCACTCCGCTGGCGGCCGCGTGATCAGGCAGCGCAGGCGATTGCATCCCGGCTCAGGCCTGGGTGCCGCCCACGGTGATGCCATCGATCAGCAGGGACGGCTGGCCCACGCCGACCGGCACGCTCTGGCCATCCTTGCCGCAGATGCCCACGCCCTCGTCCAGGGCCAGATCGTTGCCGATCATGCGCACTTTCTGCATGGTTTCCGGCCCGTTGCCGATCAGGGTGGCGCCCTTCACCGGCGCGGTGATTTTTCCGTCTTCGATCAGATAGGCCTCGGTGGCCGAGAACACGTACTTGCCGCTGGTGATATCAACCTGGCCACCACCGAAGTTGACCGCGTACAGGCCACGCTTGACCGAGCGGATCATCTCTTCCGGATCGTGCTGGCCGGCGCGCATGTAGGTGTTGGTCATGCGCGGCATGGTCATGTGCGCAAATGATTCACGGCGGCCGTTACCCGTGGGGGCCACGCCCATCAGGCGCGCATTGAGCGAATCCTGCATGTAGCCGACCAGGATGCCGTCCTCTATCAGCGTGGTGCACTGGGTCGGGTGGCCTTCGTCATCGATGTTCAGCGAGCCGCGGCGTCCGTCCAGGGTGCCGTCATCGACGATGGTCACGCCCGGTGCGGCCACGCGCTCGCCGATCCGGCCGGCGTAGACGCTGGTGCCCTTGCGGTTGAAGTCGCCTTCCAGGCCGTGACCGACCGCTTCGTGCAGCAGCACGCCGGGCCAGCCCGGGCCCAGCACCACGGTCATCACCCCGGCCGGGGCCGGAATCGCCTCCAGGTTCACCAGCGCCTGGCGCAGGGCCTCGCGGGCGAAACCTTCCGGGCGTCCCTCGGCGAACAGGTCTTCATAGCTGTAGCGACCGCCGCCGCCGGAGTAACCGGACTCGCGCCGGCCGTGCTGCTCGACGATCACCTGCACGTTCAAGCGCACCAGCGGGCGGATGTCGGCCGCAAGCACGCCATCGCTGCGCGCGATCAATACCGTGTCCACGCCGCCGGACAGGCTGACCATCACCTGCTGCACGCGCGGGTCGGCGGCGCGCAGGTAGCGGTCCAGTCGCTTGAGCATCTCGACCTTGGCCTCGTTGCCCATGCCATCGATGGGGTCCAGTGCCGGGTACAGCGCGCGGCCACTGCCACGCACCAGCGAGCGGGCCGACTGCGCCCCACCCTCGCGGGAGATGGCGCGGGCCGAGTTGGCCGCGGCCAGCAGCGCGTCGCTGTGGATGTCGTCGGAGTAGGCGAAACCGGTCTTCTCACCGGCGATGGCGCGCACGCCCACGCCCTGCTCGATCGAATGCGCCCCGTCCTTGACGATGCCGTCCTCCACGCTCCAGCTCTCGCGGCGCGCGTGCTGGAAATAGAGATCCCCGAAATCGATGCCCGGGCCCAACAGGGTGCCGAACGTGCGTTCCAGACCGTTCGCATCCAGCCCGGCGGGCAGCAGCAGTCGGTCGGTGGCCAGCGAAAGTGCGTTGTTGTTCATGCTCTTTGATCTGTGGGCGCCGGGCGCAATCGCAACCCGGGCGCGGGAAAGGGATCAGCGCGCCGGTGCGGCCGGGGCCGGCTTGGGCGCTGCGTCGCGGTCGATCACATCGACCTTGGGTTCGGCCCAGGGGCCGGTCACGCGATAGGTTTTGGCGCCGATCTCGCCCAGCGGCTTGGACAGCACCGCATTGGCGGCCGCGCCGACCGCCGCCCCCACCGGGCCGCCGGCCACCGCGCCAACCACGGTCAGCAGATTGCCCGCGCGCGGATTGACGTCGATGGTCTGGTCGAAACGCTGCTGGCGCAGGTCGGTCTTGCCACGGATGGTGATGTTCGCCGCCGGGCCTTCGATCAGGACCTTGTCGGTGGTGGCCATGCCGTCGCCGAACGCCACGCTGCCCTCGACCTGGTTGAAGGCGAAGCCTTTGGAGAAGAAGTCGCGGAAATCGAACATCAACCGGCGCGGCAGCTGGGTCACGCTGAGCAGACCGAGCACGCGCCCGGCACCGGGTTCGAGTTCCAGCAACTGGCCGTTGCGGGCCTGCACATCGAGCTGGCCCTGCAGCGCACCGAGCTGGAAGTCGGATGGGCCGCCCTGCCAGCCGGCTGTCATGGTCAGCTGGCCCTGGCCGCCACGCAGCTGGCCGCCATAGTCCAGATTCTGCATCAGCCCGCCGAGGTCCTCGCTCTTGACCTGCACGTTGAATTGACTGCGCGCGGCCTCGCCCATGCCCATCCAGCGGCCATTGACGTCGATTTCCTGTTTGGGCGCGCGGAACTGCAGCTGATCCACGCTCAGGCCGTTGGCCATGGGCCGCGTGCGCAATACCGCCTGGCCCAGCTTGGCCTTGCCGAACTGCAGGTCGTCGATATCCAGCGACAGCGGTGGGATCTTGGCCGGATTGGTGTCATTGGCACTGGCCTGGACCCGCGCCGGCAGGGCCACGTCCGGCGGCAGCAGGATCGGGGCGCCATCGCTGGGCGGCTTCACCGGCGTCGGCAGCGATTGCCAGTGGACGCGGCTGAGCTTGCCGACGATGGTGCCGCCGTCGGCATTGGGCACGCTCAGGCTGCCCGCCAGCGAGGGGCCGTCCATGCGCACGTCCACGCTGTTGCCGGTCGGGCGCAGTTGCAGCCGGGTCTGCGGGAAGACACCGCCGGCGAGCAGCAGCTGGCCGACCTGCACGTCCACCTGCCGCAGCGGCATCGGGTCCTTGCCGTCGCCACCGTCCGGCGAGCGGGCCAGCGCGATCCACTCCAGCGCATCCAGCGAGCCGCTGCGACCGTTCACGACCAGCCCGCTGGCCGGCGGATCGCGATCCACGCGGTCGCTGCCGAGGGTGACCTGTACGCCGGTCTGGTTGTCATGCGTGCGCGCGGCCAAGGCCAGGCGCTGGCCGAAGGCGACATCCACACGGCCGCTGCCCATCGGCAGCTGTGCGGTGACGTCCGTCGCCAACGGCGTAGCGGCGGGCTTGTCCAGCGGCGCCGGCAGTTCCAGCGTGGTGCCGACCAGATCCGAATGCAGCTTGAGCACCGTCGGCGGTTCGACCTTGCTGCCGGCGGCGACCTTGGGCAAGGTCACCCCGATGGTCCAGCGCGAGGTGCCCTGGATGTAAGGCTTGAGCCAGTTCAATTCCGGGGCGCGGTCCAGCAGGGCCCCCGCCTCCAGCGAGGCGGTCAGTTCGGATTCGAAGGCCTGCTGCGGATCGCGCACGAACTCGCCGGCGCGCAGGCTGAGCAGCCCGTCCTGGCCCTGGTGACGTACCGCCAGGCGCTCCGCATCGAAGCCGCCATGGCCATAACGGGCCTTGCCGCGCATGTTCTCGAAGAGCAGGTCGAAGCGCTTCTCGGTGAGCGTCGCGCCATTGAGATCGACCGTGCCCTGCAGGTGACCGCCGCCTTCGTCGTGGTGCAGCGGCTGCAGCAGATCGAAGCTGACGGCTGCGGGTCCTTTCGCGGTGAGGTTGGTCAAGGTCTCGCCATAGGTGGCCTGCAGCGGGCTCTGCTTGAGCATGGCCAGCAGGGCACCCGCATCGCTGCGGCTGGTCGCCTTGACGTACAGCGCAGTCACGCCGAAATCCGGAATGCCGGCGTCGAAGTGGTCCACCGCGACGCCCGCGAGATCGCCTTTACCGTGCAGTTCAAAGCCCGGCCCGATGAAGGCGATGTCCGCATCCACCTTGTCCATCGCCGGCCAGTCGTGCTGGAAGCGGATGCTGCCGCTGTCAATGTGCCCGGTCGCTTCGAAGCGCCCATTGTTCTTGTCGAACGGCCAGTCTTCCAGATCACCGGTCACCAGGCCCACGCCATCGCGCACCTGCCCGGAGACCAGCGCGGCATCCAGCCAATCGGTGGCGGCCTTGCTCATCTTGGAATGGATCCAGAAACGCTTGGCGGCGGTCATCGGCACATCGTCGATCTTGGCCGCCAACTCCAGCCACGGGCGCGTGCCGTTGTTCTGGAACCAGATGCCGCCGCGCACATCGGCCGCGTAATCGGTGCCCTGTACGCGCAGCGCCGGGGTGCCGATCCGCCAGCCACCGGCCTCGTCGCGCCAGCCCACCAGCTGGCCGGCCAGACGCACGTCGTGGCGCTCGCCAAAGCCGCTCGGCCAATCAAAATGCATTACCTGCTGCGGCTGCAGATCCAGGGTGAAGCCATCGGCATCGCCGTTGAAGCGCCCGCCCACACCGCTGAGCCCGGGCGAATGGCCGACGGCAGCAAAGCGGATGTCTTCCAGATCCCCTTCCACAGAGAGCGGCCCGCCCTGCTCGCCGGCCACGCGCACGCGGGTCATGCGCACCTGCGGTGCGGCCTCGTGCAGCCACTCGCGCAGGTCGGGATCGATCCGGTCGGTCAGCGCCAGGCCGCGCAGCAGCGCGGTGGCATCGATGTTGTCGCCGGCCAGCGCGAAGTGCTGCCCGCCGGCCAGCAGCAGCCCATCCAGTTGCTGGGTGCTGCCTTCCATGCCGATCCGCAGGCGTGGCGCATCAGCGCGCCAGCCACCCTGCACCCAGCGCCAGCGCGCGCGCAGCTCCAGCGTGTCCAGCGCCAGCTGCGGGTGGGTGCCGTCAGCAAGTTTGACGCCGCGCACCTGGACATTCTGGAGATCCGCATCGGTGGTCACCATCACCACCCGGTGATCGCGCAGATCCACCCAGGCATTGAACTCGCCGGTGCCCTGCTGCAGCCCGATGCCGCCGAACTGCAGCAGCGAGGACCACGCCCGGAAATCGGCCGGGTCGGCCGAGAACCAGGCCTGACCATCGCCACGCTTGCGCTCGAACTCCAGCACCGCCGTCAGCGGTTGTGCGGCCGGGTCGGCCCAGGCCCGCGCGCCGACGCGCAGGCGCTGGCCATTGACGCGCAGGCGCAGGTCGATCCGCGGCAGATCGGCCTTCACGCCCAGCGAGGGGGCATCGACGCTCAAGCGCCCACCGATCACCTGCAGTTCGCCCAAGCGGCGCAGTGTTTCCAGCGGGTCACCCGCACTGGGCTGCGGCAGGCCCTGCACGGACCAGCGGCCATCGTCTGCCCGCTGCAGCACCAATGCCAGACCCCGCAACCGCAGCTCGGTCAGCGAGTGGCCCGGCAGCAGGCCGGCATACATGGACACCAGCACTTCGGCCTCGCCGATGCGCAGGCCCTGCCCTTCACCGATGCGCAGCCCTTTGAGCTGCAGCAGCGGGCCGCGCCGGGTCCAGGCGGTCTCCAGCGCATCGAAGCGCACCGGCTGACCGGCGCGCGCGCTCAACCAGGCCGCCACCCTGTCCGGGTGACGCTCAGCCAGCGGCAGCAGCTGGCTGGCAGTGCCGACCAGCAGGGCCACGCCCACGAGCAGGATCGCCACCGCATACACAGCATGGCGGCGGATCCGGCGCAGGCGCAGGCGCAGCGGTGTGCTCATCGGAACGTGGGACTGCCGGACCGGCCGCGATCAGAGCAGCACGACATCGAACTGCTCCTGCAGGTACTGCTCATCGGCCTGGAAGCGGATGCTCTTGCCGAGGAACTCCTCCAGTTCGGCCACCGCCGTGGATTCCTCGTCGGTGATGCGCGCGACCACCTTGGAGGAGGCGATCACCAGCAGGCGCGCCGCATCGAACTGACGGACCGCGCGGGTGATCTCGCGGAAGATCTCGTAGGTGACGGTTTCGGCGGTCTTGATCGAGCCACGGCCACTGCACTCCGGGCACGGCTCGGAGAGCTGGCGCTCCAGGCTTTCCACGGTGCGCTTGCGGGTCATCTCGACCAGGCCCAGCGGCGAGAAGTCGTAGACGGTGGTCTTGGCGTGGTCGCGGGCCAACGCCTTCTCCAACGTGCGCAGTACCTGGCGGCGGTGCTCGGCATCGTCCATGTCGATGAAGTCGATGATGATGATGCCGCCCAGGTTGCGCAGCCGCAGCTGGCGCGCCACCGCCTGCGCGGCCTCCAGATTGGTGCGGAACACGGTCTCTTCGAGGTTGCGCTGGCCCAGGAACGAACCGGTGTTCACATCGATCGTGGTCATCGCCTCGGTCTGGTCGATCACCAGATAGCCGCCCGACTTCAGCGGGACCTGCTTGTCCAGCGCGCGGCCGATCTCGTCCTCGACCCCGAACATGTCGAAGATCGGGCGATCACCGCTGTACAGCTCCAGCTTCTCGGCCAGCACCGGCATGTACTTGGCCACGAACGCCTGCAACTGGTTGAAGGTCTCCTTGGAATCGACCTTGACCTTGTCCACGTCCTTGCGGATCAGATCGCGCACCGAGCGCAGCGGCAGGCTCAGGTCTTCATAGATCACGCTGAGCGGGGCGGCATCGCGGCCACGGCGCTCCACCACGTTCCAGACCCGCGACAGGTAGGCCACGTCTTCGGCGATCGCCTCGGCCGGCTGGCCTTCGGCATTGGTGCGCACGATGTAGCCGTAGCCCCCGTGCTGGGCCGACAGTTCGGTCACCAGGGTCTTCAGGCGGGCGCGCTCGGCCTCGTCCTCGATCCGCGCCGACACGCCCACCACCTTGGACTGCGGCAGCAGCACCATGTAACGCGAGGGAATGCTGATCTGGGTGGTCAGGCGGGCGCCCTTGGTCCCGATCGGGTCCTTGACCACCTGCACCACGATGTCCTGGCCGTCGCGCAGCAGCTCGACAATCGGCACCGAGGACGGCGGCGGCAACGTGGTGCCTTCGGTATCCGGGCTGGCCACCGGCGCCGGGCGGATCACATCGTTGGCGTGCAGGAACGCCGCGCGTTCCAGCCCCACCTCCACGAAGGCCGCCTGCATGCCCGGCATGACCCGCTGCACCTTGCCCTTGTAGATGTTGCCGACCACGCCGCGGCGCCAGCCACGTTCAATGTGCAGTTCCTGCAGCATGCCATTTTCGATGACGGCGACGCGGGTTTCCCGCGGGGTGACATTGACCAGGATTTCTTCAGACATGGGCGACTCCCTTCAGTTCGAACGTCTGCAGCAACTGCTCGGTCTGTTGCAGGGGCAAACCCATCACACCCGAATAGCTTCCCGCCAGATGGCGGATATATCGTTCAGCGCCCCCCTGGATCGCGTAGGCACCGGCTTTGTCCATCGGCTCGCCGCTGGCCACGTAGGCCGCGATCCGATCGTCATCGATCGCCGCGAACGTCACCTCCGAGACCACCAGCACGCCCTGCTCCCGGCCCGCAGCGACCAGCGCCACGGCGGTCATCACCTGGTGGGTGCGCCCGGACAGGGTGCGCAGCATCGCGCAGGCGTCGGCGGCATCCACCGGCTTGCCGAACACGCGCCCGTCGAGCACCACTTCGGTGTCCGAACCCAGCACGACCGCCTCCGGGTCCTCCGCGACCAGGGCCAGCCCGGCGCGCGCTTTGTCGGCGGCGACCCGCTGCACGTAATCGGCCGCCGATTCGTCGGCGGCACGGTGTTCGGGCACGTCGAGATCGAGCGCCCGGAACGGTCGGTCCAGGCGCGCAAGCAGTTCGTTCCGTCGGGGGGATCGAGAGGCAAGATAAAGCATCGAGGAAGCATAACCTGTGCCTACTGTCTGAATCGCGAGCAACACGCTCGAATCGTGATCAACCCCATCAAACCTCACCACGCGTTCATCGCCCCGACACCAACCTCAACGTCTTCACAAGGAGATGTACATGCGCCGCCCGTCCCTGTCCCCGTTGCTGCTCGCTCTGTCCCTTGCCCTGGGAGCGTCGATGACCGCCCACGCCCAATCCCTGCCCGCCATCGCCGCACCGGCTGACGGCACCCTGCTCAACATCTCGGCCAATGCCGACGCCAAGCGCGTGCCGGATGTGGCCACGCTCTCGGCCGGCGTGGTCACCCAGGCCGTGGACGGCAACAGCGCCATGCGCCAGAACGCCGAGCAGATGACCAAGGTGCTCGCCGCGATCAAGGCTGCCGGCATCGCCGAGCGCGACGTGCAGACCAGCGGCGTCAACCTGAGCCCGCAGTACCGCTACGCCGACAACGAAGCGCCGAAGATCACCGGCTATCAGGCCAGCAACACGGTCAGCCTGAAGGTGCGCGACATCGCCAAGCTCGGCAAGGTGCTCGACGTGCTGGCCGCGCAGGGCGCCAACCAGATCAACGGCCCGCAGTTCGAGATCGACCAGCCCGAGCCGGTCTATGACGAGGCTCGCCTGGCTGCGCTGAAGAAGGCGCAGGCGCGTGCCGAGACCTACGCCAAGGCGCTGGGTCTGCGCGTGCGCCGGATCGTGAGCATCTCCGAGGGCAGTGGCGGCAACGTCCGCCCGATGATGATGATGCGCGCGGCCGCCGCGCCGATGTCCGCCGACGAATCCACCCCGGTATCGCCCGGCGAATCGACCGTGTCGGTCAACCTGGACGTGGTGTTCGATCTGGGCCGCTGATCCGCGCCCCGGTCAGTCCTCCATGACGGCGCCGAAAGGCGCCGTCATGCTGTGCGCTTCCCGATGCTGACTGCCAGCCAACTCCCCACCCGGCTCCTGACTTCCGGCCCACGCCGCGCTCGGGTATTGCTGTCATTGCGCGGCCCCGTCTGACCCCATGCGCCGCGCAGGCACGTTGATGTTCCCGCACATCTGGCAAGGAAAGTGGAGCATGGTCCGTACGCCGTCCCCGGTTGTCCCGCTGCATCTCGACGCCTCCCGCGTGCTCGGGTGGAGCACCGCCATCGCTGTCCACGCGCTGGCCCTGATGCTGTTGTTGATCCCCGCCACCCAGCCGCTGATCAAGGCACCGCGCGAACGCCTTCAGGTGAGGTGGGTGCTTCCGCCACCGCCACCGATGGATCTGACCCCTCGCCATCCGGACCCGGTGCCGCCCCGGACCGTGCCGGTGAACACGCAACGCGTGCCGTCACCGCTGCCGCCCCCGACCGCCACCTTCGATGATGCACCGGCGGTGGCACCACTACCGGCCAGCGAGACCGCCGCACCGTCACTGGCGTCGGCCCCCGCAGCACCCGCACCGGCCGCCGGTGCACAGCTCCAGTACCGCAGCGCACCTCCACCGCCGTATCCGGTCGCAGCGATCCGCCTCGGCCAGCAGGGAACCGTGCTGCTGCGCATCCGGGTCGATACGGAGGGCAACCCGCTGTCGGTGAGCATCGAGAAGAGCAGCGGCTCGCGGGTGCTTGACCAGGCGGCCCGCCAGCAGGTCCTGCGCCGCTGGCGCTTCGTGCCGGCCATCGTTGATGGGCAGACCGTTGCGGCCGATGGCCTGGTGCCCATCGATTTTACGTTGCCGCGCTGAGTGATCCGGGAGCCCCGTGACGGGGCTCCCCATTCACACAATGAGACGCGCAGCTTCTTTCCCCAATTAAGCAATTTTTCACTCTTGCGTCACCTGCAGCAAACCTAGATTGGCGCCGTTGCCACCGTCCTGGTGTCGACTTATTGACATCTAGGTTTTCCCAGTCAGGAGAGATGCTGTGAAACACCCGATCCAACGCCGCGACGACAGCCGCCGCACCAGCCTGGCCACCTCCATTTCCACGATCCTTACCGGCGGCGCCCTGCTGCTGGTGGGTGCCATGGCGTCGTCCTCCGCGTTCGCGCAGGAGCAGGCGACCAACCTTGACCGGATCACCGTCACCGGGTCGAACATCCCCCGCACCAACACCGAAACCCCCTCCCCCGTCCAGGTGGTCACCCGCCAGGAGATCGACCGTACCGGCAAGACGACTGTCGCCGAGTACCTGCAGACCCTGACCGCGGATGGGTCGGGCTCCATTCCCAAGACCTTCGGCAACGGCTTTGCCGGTGGTGGCGCAGGCATCTCGCTGCGCGGCCTGGGCGCCGGCTCCACGCTGGTGCTGTTGAATGGCCGCCGCATGGCGACCTATGGCCTGGCCGATGACGGCCAGAAAGTGTTCACCGATCTGAGCACCATTCCGCTGGATGCGGTCGAGCGCATTGAAGTCCTCAAGGACGGCGCTTCTGCGATCTACGGTTCGGACGCGATCGCCGGCGTGGTCAACATCATCCTGCGCAGCGACTTCAACGGCGCCATCCTGCGCGCCTCCTACGGCCTGTCCGGCGACAGCGACGGCGATGCCAAGAAGGCCACCCTGACCGCCGGTACCGGCGATCTGGCCACCGACGGCTGGAATGCGTTCTTCAGCCTGGACGTCGGCAAGACCGACGCGATCAAGATCAGCGACCGCAAGGACCGCAAGTGGATCGGCACCGGTGACATCCGCCGGTATGGCTATGGCAACAATGCGCAGTTCCTGGGCGGCGCCGCGTTGTCCGGCGGTACCCGTGGCGGCGTCGGCCCGACCGGTTCGGTGTTCGACGACCGTGCGGTCACGGATGACGATCCGGCCTTCCTCGTCGCGCTGCCAGGTTGCGCCGGCTTGACCACCATCCCCGGCCAGAACGATGTCACTGCCCAGCAACAGGGCTGCCTGTGGGATCCCGCGCAGCTGTACCGTGACCTGACCCCTGAAGAGAAGTACGTCAACGTGTTCGGCCGCGCCAGCTTCGCCTTTGGCGAGGGCGGTGAGATCTACACCGAGATCGGCTACTCGAAGAAAGAAACCACCTTCAGCAACACGCCTTCCGGCGTGTCCGGTGGCTGGGGCTATCCCGGCGGCCCGGTCAATGCCAACAGCGGCGATGGTGCCACCGTGCTCAGCCCGACCCACCCGGACAACCCGATCCCGGGCCAGGCCTCGCGCCTGCGTTACTCCGCCTGGGATGTCGGCCCACGCGTGACCGAGAATACCAACGAGTTCAACCGCTTCCTGGTGGGCGTCAAGGGCAACTGGGGCGAGTGGAGCTACGACACGGCCTACCTGCATTCGGGCACCGACCTGGTCAACAAGCGTACCGGCTTCCTGAACTACGACGCCGTGCGTTGCGTGCTCGGCAATCCGGCCTGCCCGGCAGGCGTGTGGCGCATCGGCGACAACGCGGGGCTGAACTCGCAGGCACTGTATGACTACATCTCGCCGGACATCAGCGCACGCGCCAAATCCAGCCTGGACATGTTCGACTTCACCGTGTCGCGCAGCCTGGTGGACCTGAAGGGCGGCCCGCTCGGCCTGGCGCTGGGTACGGAATGGCGCAAGACCAGCAACAGCCTGACCCCGCAGACGTTCACCGACCAGGGCCAGATCATCGGCCTGGGCTACTCGGCCTATGACGGCACCCAGAACGTATATGCCGGCTACGTCGAACTGTCCGCGCCGGTGCTGGAGCAGCTGGAGTTGTCCGGTGCGGTGCGCTACGACAAGTATGAGAGCGGCGAAGGCAAGGCGACCCCGAAGGTCGGGATCAAGTGGACCCCGGCCGACTGGATCGCAGTCCGCGGCAGCTATGCCGAAGGCTTCCGCGCGCCGAACCCGGCCGAGAACGGCGACGGCGGCCTGGCCGCATTCTCCAATGCTGCCGATCCCGTGCGCTGCCCCGGCGGCACCCCAGCCCCGGGCGCGAACGATGACGATTGCGGCGCACTGCCGGTTGCCATCATCACCCGCCCCAACGCAGACCTGAAGCCGGAAGAGTCCAAGAGCTACTCGGTGGGTCTGGTGCTGCAGCCGACCTCCAGCACCTCGATGACGGTGGATGCCTGGCAGATCAAACGCACCAACGAAATCGCCCAGGGCAGTACTGCCGAAGCGATTGCCGCAGGCAACGTGCTGCGTGACAACAATCTGCTCAATGGTGTTCCCGGTACCGGCAGCATCCTGGCGGTCAATACGCAGTACATCAATGCTGCATCGACCCGCGTCCGCGGTATCGATACTGACATCCGCCAGACCTTCGACATCGGTCCGGGCCAGCTGGAAATGGACCTGCAGTGGAGCCACGTGCTCAAGTTCGAGCGTACCGATGCCGACGTTACCGTCGACTATGCCGGCACGCACGGCAACTGCGACGTCACCAACTGCATCGGCACCCCGAAGGACCGGATCAACTTCGGCACCACCTGGAAGCAGGGCCCGTGGAGCGTCAGCGGCGTGGCCAACTACATCTCCAAGATGGAGAACACCGACTTCCGCGGTCCGGACGGCTCGTATCAGTTCGCCTATGCCGACGGCACCGACGTCGAGAAGATCTCCTCGTTCACCACCTTCGACCTGTCCGGTCGCTGGAACATCACCGAAGCCTTCGAGTTGAACGCCTCGGTGCAGAACCTGTTCGACCGCATCGCTCCGCTGGATCCGACCACCTATGGTGGCGTGAACTACAACCCGCTGCACTTCAGCGGCGCGATCGGCCGCTACTTCACCGTCGGTGCCAAGTACACCTTCGAATGAGGTAGCCGCACTTGGGGAACAAGGAGCCCGGGCAATGCCCGGGCTTTTTGTTGCAAAAAAAAGCCCCGCATCGCTGCGAGGCTTTTTCTCAAATCTTGGCGCCCGAAGTTGGACTCGAACCAACGACCCCCTGATTAACAGTCAAGTGCTCTAACCGGCTGAGCTATTCGGGCGGGGTGCGCATTGTAGCCCGTTTTTCGCGAGATGTAACCTGTCTGGCGACAACTATTTCACGCGCGGTGATACGGATGGTTGGCCAGCATCGCCGCAGCGCGGTACAGCTGCTCGGCCACCACCAGACGCACCAGCATGTGCGGCAGCGTCAACGGCCCGATCGACCATTTCTCGTCCGCCATCGCCGACACTTCCGCCGAATGACCTTCCGGCCCGCCGATCAGGAAGGCCAGGTCCCGGCCCTGCCCACGCCAATGCTCCAGGCGCTGCGCCAGCTGCTCGGAACTGAGCTGGCGCCCCGGCACATCGAGCGCGACCACGTAGGCATTCTTCGGCAGCGCGGCGATCACCCGCTTGCCCTCGTCATCGGTCGCACGGCGCGCATCGCGCCCTTTGCCACGCAGGCCGGGCTCGATCTCGACCAGCTCGAACGGCAACCAGTGCGAGAGCCGCTTCTGGTATTCGGCAAACCCCTGCGCAACCCAGGACGGGGCGCGTTCGCCGGTGGCGATCAACTTGGCTTTCATCTCCATCCTCCGCGGACACCCTGCGTGGCGCCGCAAAAGACAACGGCGCCATCGGCGCCGTTGTCGTGACCGTACGTGCGGGAATTACCGCGCGTCGTAGTCGTCGTCCGCATCGTCGAGCAGTTCGATCGGCGGCTGGTCGCCCACGGTCCACAGGCGCTCAAGCGCGTAGAACTCGCGCACGCGCGGCAGCATCACATGGACCACCACGTCGCCCAGATCGACCAGGACCCACTCGGCTTCGCGCTCACCTTCCACACCCAGCGGCATCACGCCCAGCTTCTTGGCGAACTTCACCACTTCGTCGGCGATCGACTTGACGTGACGGCTGGAGGTACCCGACGCGATCACCATGTAATCGGCGACGCTGGAGCGGCCGATCACGTCGATCTCAACGAGATCCTTGGCCTTCAGTTCTTCGGTGGCCCCGCGCACGCACTCGAGCAGCTGCAGAACGGAGGGCGCCGGATTCGGCAGTTGGACCTTGATGGTCTGGGGCTGGGCTTGGTTGCTCAAAGCGGGTCAACTCGATAAATGTGGGATCGATTATACGGGGCGGCGCGCCCGCGCGTATTCACGACGGTGTCGCGCCGTACAGGCGGTGATCGAGGATGTAGCCGGCCACCGGCTCGGGCAGCAGCGATTGCCAGGGGCCGCCCGCCGTGATCTGTGCGCGAACGGCGGTCGCCGATTCCTCGCGCAGCGGGGCCGGCAGGCGCAGCAGGCGGCCGGCCGGCGCGTTGAACAGCTCGCGCTCATGGCTGGCCCAGCGCCCTTCCAAGGCCTGCGCCAGCACTGGGTCGAGGGTGTCGGCCAAGGAGCTGCCCGGGCGGTCGGCGACGATGAAATGCGCCAGATCGAACAACGACGCCCAGTGGTGCCAACTGGGCAGGGCCAACAGGCTGTCCGCGCCGACCAGCCAGGCGATCGGCTGGCGCGGGCCCAGCTCGGCGCGCAGCTCGCGCAGGGTATCGACGGTATAGGACGGCACGCCGGGGGTGCGCTCGGCCCGATCCAGCTCCCGCCGGTCCAGCAGCAGGCCGGACTCGTCACCAATAGCCAGGGCCAGCATCGCCAGGCGCTGCGCGGCATCGGCGCCGGGGGCGGCACGGTGCGGCGGATCGGCGGCCGGCAGCAGGCGCACTGCGACCTGCAACTGGTCGCGTGCGGCGCGGGCAATGGCCAGATGGCCCAGATGGACGGGATCGAAGGTCCCGCCGTAATAGATGCGCAGCCCCATGGGCTCAGGCCCGGGCGAGCAGGCGCACGGCGCGGGCTTCGGATACGGCGATCAGCAGCCGCTCCAGCGCCAGCCAGGCATCGCCATCGGCGCGCCCCTTGGCGATGCGGTCCACCAGCCCGGCCTCGGCCACGAAACGCTCCCAGCGCTTGACCTCGGGGTGGCGCTGCAGCGCGCGCTTGAACGGCGCCTGCCGCGATTCCCAGATGCCGCGGCTTTTCATCTCCGCCGCCAGGTTGCCGCCGCGCGCCTGCACCCGCGCCAGACCGGCCGTGGACAGCAGCTCGCGGATCACGATCGGGGTCAGTGCGGCCACCGCTTCACCCTCGGCACGCAGGCCGGCGATCATCCGCAGGACGGCGGCGGGCTGGCCGGAGAAGGTCGCTTCAACCAGACGGAACACGTCATAGCGGGCGGCATCGGCCACCAGCGACTCCATCGTGTCCACGTCCAGCGTCTGTCCATCAGCCAAGAGGGCCAGCTTGTCGATTTCCTGCGCGGCGGCGAGCAGATTGCCTTCCACCCGCTCGGCCAGGCGCTGCACGGCCTGCGGATCCGCGCGCAGGCCCTTGCCGCGCAGGCGGCGCTCGATCCATTCGGTGAGTTCATGCGGCTTGATCGCCCAGGCCACCGAGATCACCCCGGCGCGGCCCACCGCATCGGCCCACTTGGTCTGGTGGGCCTTGCTCCATTCGTTGCAGGTGATCAGCAGGATCACGTCGGGCGCCGGGTTGGCACAGAACTGGCTGATCACCTCGGCGCCTTCCTTGCCCGGCTTGCCGCTGGGCAGGCGCAGTTCCATCAGGCGTCGTGCACTGAACAGGCTGGGCGCATTGAAGCTGGCGTCGAGCTGGTGCCAGTCGAAGTCACGCCCATCGGCATCGAAGACTTCGCGCTCGTTGACGCCATCGGCGCGCGCACGTGCACGCACGGCATCGGCGGCTTCAAGCACGCGCAGCGTTTCCGGACCGGCAATCAGATACACCGGGGCCAACGGCTGGCTGGCCGGTTGGCTGGCGAGCTGTTCGGGGCGCAGTTCCATCCGGGCAGGCCGATCCGCAGGCGGACCGGGCTCAGCGCCCCTGCGGAACGACGGCGGGGACCGCCGGCGTCGGGGTCGTCGGGGTCGGGCTGGCCGGGGTCGCCGCCGGGATCTCAACCGGCGCTTCCACCGGCGTCGTACCGGGCTTTGCCGGGGCACGGCCGTGCTCCAGCTCGGCACGGACCACGCTGTCGATGCGGCGCATGATCGAGGCCGACATCTCACGACGCAGTTCGTCGGCGAGGATTTCGCGTTCGGTGGTGGTACCGGTGGCGTCGGTCGGCGGCGACACGTAATCGCGCGAGAGTTCGATCACCTGCTGCGGCACCAGCTCGCTGCCATCTTCGCGGCGGAAGATGAAGATCACCGCGTAGCGCAGGCTGTATTCCTGGGCACGGCCCTGGGCATCGATCGCGATCGGCAGATCGCCCCACCGCTCGGACACCACCTGCAACTGCGAGGACGGGCCCGTGCTGTCCGGATCGGCCAGCTGCGCCCCGGAGGCCTGCAGGCCACGACGCAGCAGCTTGACCAGCTCGCTGTAGGGCGCGGTGGACACCACCTGGACCGCGGCGGTATCGGCCGGCAGCATCAGTTTGTTGCGCAGATGGAAGCCGCACCCGGCAAGGGTCGCGGTCAGGACAAGGGCAAGCAGGAATCGGGTCATGGACACAGTCTGTAGGAGCCGGGCGGTCGCGGCAACAAGCAGTGATCGTGCCGGATGCCGCGTGAACAGGACTTGATACCGGACCGGGTGCACAGGCACCCGGCAGGCACGACAGGATCAGCCCTGCGGGGCCGCCACGATGTTCACGATCTTGCCGGGCACGATGATGATCTTGCGCACCACCAGCCCTTCCAGGAACTTGGCCGCGTTCGGCTCGGCCAGGCCCAGGGCTTCGATCTGATCCCGCGGGGCATCGGCCGCGACCTCGATGGTGCCACGCAGCTTGCCGTTGACCTGCACGGCCAGCGTCACGGCATCGCGCACCAGCGCAGCCGGATCGGCTTCCGGGAACGCCTGGTCTTCCAGCAGTTCTTCGCCATGGCCCAGCACCTGCCACAACGCATGGCTGGCATGCGGGGTGATCGGGTTGAGCAGCAGCACGGTGGCACGCAGCGCTTCCTGGCGGACCGCACGGCCCTGATCGCTGACGTCATCGAACTTGGCCAGCGCGTTCATCAGTTCCATCACTGCAGCGATCGCGGTGTTGAAGCTGTGGCGGCGGCCGTAGTCGTCGCCGACCTTGCCGATGGTTTCGTGGGTTTTGCGGCGCAGCGCCTTCTGCTCGGCGTTGAGCGCGGCCACGTCCAGCGCCGGGGCGGCACCGTCGGCGGCATGCTTCTGCACCTGCGCCCACAAGCGACGCAGGAAGCGCGCCATGCCATCCACGCCGGCTTCGTTCCACTCCAGCGACTGCTCCGGCGGCGCGGCGAACATCGAGAACAGACGCACGGTATCGGCGCCGTACTTGCTCACCATCACCTGCGGGTCCACGCCGTTGTTCTTGGACTTGGACATCTTCTCGGTGCCACCGATCACCACCGGCTGGCCGTCGGCGATCAGGGTCGCCCCGACGATGCGGCCGCGCTCGTCGCGCTGCACATCGACATCGGCCGGGTTGATCCAGTCCTTGGAGCCGTCCGGATTCGGGCGGTAGTAGGTTTCGGCGATCACCATGCCTTGGCACAGCAGGTTCTGCGCAGGTTCGTTGCTGTCCACCATGCGCGCATCACGCAGCAGCTTGTGGAAGAAACGGAAGTACATCAGGTGCAGGATCGCGTGCTCGATGCCGCCGATGTACTGGTCCACCGGCAGCCAGTAGTTGCCGCGCTTGTCGACCGCATCACGGGCACCCGGCGAGGTGTAGCGCGCGTAGTACCAGCTCGACTCCATGAAGGTATCGAAGGTGTCGGTCTCGCGCTCGGCCGCGCCGCCGCAGTCCGGGCAGGTGGTCTTGCGCCATTCCGGATCGGCCTTGATCGGCGAACCGGTGCCGACGAAGTTGACGTTCTCCGGCAGGATCACCGGCAGCTGCTCTTCCGGGACCGGCAAGGCGCCGCACTTCGGGCAGTAGATCACCGGGATCGGGCAGCCCCAGTAGCGCTGGCGGCTCACGCCCCAGTCGCGCAGACGGTAGTTCACACGGCGCTGGCCCTGGGCCTTGCGCTCGAAACGCTCGGCCAGTGCCTCGAAAGCGCCTTGGAAATCCAGCCCGTCGAACTCTTCGGAGTTGACCAGCTCGGTCTCGCGCGTCTTGTCGCCGTACCAGTCCTGCCAGCGCGTGGCGTCGTACGCGCTTTCTTCCTTGCGCAGCGACTTCAACGCGATGACCTGGCGGATCGGCAGGCCGTACTTGTTGGCGAATTCATTGTCGCGCTGGTCGTGACCGGGAACGGCCATCACCGCGCCGGTGCCGTAACCCATCAGCACGAAGTTGGCGACCCACACCGGCACCTGGGCGCCGGTGACCGGATGGATGGCGCGCAGGCCGGTATCCATGCCGCGCTTTTCCTGGGTTTCCAGCTCGGCCTCGGAGACGCCGCCCTGCTTCATCTCGGCCAGCAGCGCGGCCAGCGCCGGGTTGGACTTGGCCGCGTGCTGGGCCAGCGGATGCTCGCCGGCGATCGACACGAAGGTCACGCCCATCACGGTGTCCGGACGGGTGGTGAACACGCGCAGCGGGTCCAGCGTGCTGCCGTCAGCGTCACGCACGTCGAACTGGATCTCCAGCCCTTCCGAGCGGCCGATCCAGTTGCGCTGCATGGTCTTGACCGAATCCGGCCAGCCCGGCAGTTCGTCCAGACCATCCAGCAGTTCCTGGGCGTAATCGGTGATGCGCAGGAACCACTGCGGAATCTCGCGCTTTTCCACCAGCGCGCCGGAACGCCAGCCGCGGCCGTCGATGACCTGCTCGTTGGCCAGCACGGTCTGATCGATCGGGTCCCAGTTCACCACCGCGTTGCGGCGGTAGGCCAGGCCCTTGCGCATCAGGCGGGTGAACATGCGCTGCTCGTGCACGTAGTACTCGGGCGTGCAGGTGGCGAACTCGCGCGACCAGTCGATCGCATAGCCCATGGCCTTGAACTGGCCACGCATGTGCTCGATGTTGGCGTAGGTCCACTTGGCGGGCGCGGTCTTGTTCTTGATCGCCGCGTTCTCGGCCGGCAGGCCGAACGCATCCCAGCCCATCGGCTGCAGCACGTTGTGACCGGTCATCCGCTTGTAGCGGCTGATCACGTCACCAATCGTGTAGTTGCGCACGTGGCCCATGTGCAACGCACCGGACGGATACGGCAGCATCGAAAGGCAGTAGAACTTCGGCTTGTCCGAGGTCTCGGTGACTTCGAAGGCACGGGTGGCATCCCAGTACTGCTGGGCGGCGGATTCAACCTGCTGCGGATCGTAAACGTTGGGTTCGACGCTGGTCATAAAAACGCTAGTGCGGCGGCAAAGCGGCACAGGGTACCGCAGTGCGGCAAAGGGCTCCAATCGACGTTGCCCACTGCCGCGGCCAAACCTGTCATCTCATTGAATTGACAGGGGATTGGCAGAACACGCTCTGCCCCTGCCCCGCGCCACGCGGCGTACCGGGGCGCAGCAACGACCTGCCCGCGCTCAGCCCCGCCGCGCCGCCGGGGCCAGCGGCAGCACCGCCACCAGCCAGACCAGCCACACCCCGAAGGCCACGCGCTGGGCCAGCGGGGCCGGCAGCAGGGCCTGCAGCGCGAACGCGGCCAGCAGCACGCCCACCCCGCACGCCAGATGCAGGGCGCCCACGGCACGCCACGCCGGCAACCGCAGCGCGCCGATCCCGGACATCACCGCGCCCGGCACGAAGGCCAGCACCCAGATCATCCAGGCACTGGCGTGGTATTGGCTGGCGGGATTGTCCAGATCGCTGGTATCCAGCGGCAGCACGCCCATTGCGGCGAAGCCGACCCCGGCCAGCATCAGCAACTGCGCGCCGACCCGCATCGACCATGGCGCGGTGCGCGGCACCCGCAGCAGCAGGCGCAGCGCGACGAGGCTGGCCAGCAGGCCGGGCAGTGCAAAGCCGAGCAGATTGAAGGCCAGCGCATGCGGTACGCCCAGCGCACCCAGCAGCGCGACCGGGTGGCCGATCGGATCGAACAACGGCAGCGCCGCGCCGAAGCCCAGCACCGCGCCCACGAACGCGACAGCGGCGGCAATGCCGAACGCGCCTTCCCAACGATGGATTCCCGACATCTCGCACCCGGCCTGTTCACAAGGCCTGCATTGTCGCCGTTCCGCGCCGATTCCGCCCGGTGGGGTTGCGTCCGGCAGCAGCCGGCACCATACACTTCCTCTCCAGTTTCCCGTTGATCTGAAACCATGAGCGATCTGCCCCACGTGTTTGACGCCACCACCGAGACCTTCGAGACCGAGGTGCTGCAGAAGTCCCTGCAGACCCCCGTGCTGGTCGATTTCTGGGCCACCTGGTGCGGCCCCTGCAAGACTCTGGGCCCGATGCTGGAAAAGCTGGCCGGCGAATACCATGGCGCCTTCGAGCTGGCCAAGGTCGACGTCGACAAAGAACAGCAGATCGCCGCCGCCTTCCAGATCCGCTCGGTCCCGACCGTGTTCCTGGTCAAGGGCGGGCAGATTGTCGATGGCTTCCCGGGCGCGGTGCCGGAAGGTCAGCTGCGTGAGTTCCTGACCCAGCACGGCGTGGTCCCGCTTGAAGCGGCCCCGGACGAAGCGGAAGCCGTCGAAGCGCCGCCGCTCGACCCGCAGGCCCAGGTCGACGTGCTGCGCGCGGCCATCGCCGCCGAGCCGGACAGGGAAGAGCTCAAGCTCGACCTGGCCCTGGCGCTGCTGCAGACCGGCGCCACCGCCGAGGCCACGGCCCTGATCGACGCCCTGCCGGCCAACCTCTCCACCGATGACCGCGCCGTGCGCGCCCGCGCCCGCCTGGAATTCGCCAGCGCCCTGCAGGACGCCCCGGCTCCCGAGGTGCTGGACGCCCGCATCGCGGCCAATGGCGATGACCTGCAGGCACGCCATCTGCGTGGCGTGCAGCTGTTGCTGTCCGGACAGGACGCCGCCGCGCTGGAGCAGTTCCTGGACATGCTGCGCCGGGACCGCACCTACGACGAGGGCCGCCCGCGCAAACTGCTGATCGATGCCTTCAAGGTGATCGAGGATGAAGACCTGGTCGGCCAGTACCGCCGCCGGATGGCCTCACTGCTGTTTTGATCGGCCAGCTCTCACCGGGATGATCGGATCTATGCGGGCCAGAGCCTTGCCGGGCTCTGGCCGAACGTGAATCACGTTCAGAAACCCTGCACAGCCGCCGGGCAATAATGCCGCCGCGGCACACTGGAGGCCGCGATCCATCGGGGAGGATGAGGTCTGGGCCATGCTGGCCCCGTGGCTGCGCCCCGCCTTGCAGGGCCGTAATGACCGTGAAAGTGACCCGTTTGCTTCGTTTCCCCCTGGCCGTGCGCGCGCTCGCGCTGGTGGTGCTGCTGCTGTCCGCCGCGCCGTTGCTGGCTCAGGACTGGACCTATCGGGTGCGCCCCGGCGACACGATCTGGGACCTCAGCGCCCGCTATCTGAAACCGTCCATCGCATGGGAACAGCTGCAGTCGCACAACGGCATCGCCGATCCCTACGGGCTGCCGCCCGGCAGCCAACTCCGTTTCCCCGTGGCCTGGCTGCAGGTCCAGCCTGCACCGGCGCGCGTACTCGCCGTGCGGGGCCCGGTACACAGCCTGATCGACGGCCAGCCCCGTCGCGAGGTGGCCGAAGGCGATCTGCTGCGGATCGGCCAGGAATTGTTCACCGGCGACGATGCCAGCGTCACCGTGGTCTTCGCCGATGATTCACGCCTGCAACTGCGCGAGCAGTCCCGGCTGCGCTTCGACCAGCTCAGCCGCTATGGGCGCACCGGCATGGTCGATACCCGCCTGCGCCTGGAACAGGGCCGTGCCAGCAACCGCGTCACGCCTGCCAATGGTCCGGCGTCGCGCTACATCATCGATGCGCCCACGGCGACCAGCAGCGTACGCGGCACCGTCTTCCGGGTCAGCGCCGGCCGGGACGGCCGTGGCGCGGCCACCGAGGTACTGGAAGGCCGCGTGCAGGTCGGCAACCGCCGCGGCCAGCGTCTGGTCACCCACGGCCAAGCCACGCGCAGCCCGTCGCGCGATGCGCGCCCGGCCGATCTGGAAGCGCTGCTGCCAGCACCCGTGTTGACGACCGATCCCCAGCGGCTGGCCACCCTGCCCGCTGCGCTGGCCTGGCAGCCGGTGCCGGATGCCGTTGGCTACCGCGTCGAAGTGGTCCGCGCCGACCAACCGGAGGTGCTGCTGTTCGCCCGCGATACCGACACCACGGCGCTCACCCTGCCCGACCTGCCGCCCGGCGATCTGCGCGTGCTGGTGCGGTCGGTCAGTGCGGAACAGGTGGAAGGGCTGGATGCCGAGCAGGACTTCCAGGTGCGTGACCAGCCGGTCGCCCCGCTGACCGTACGCCCGCTGCATGGCCAGACCATCAACAGCCCGCGGCCCCGTTTTGAGTGGACCCGCGTTTCCGACGCCGCGCGGACCGTCCTGCAGATCGCCCGCGACCCGCAGTTCCTGGATCCGCTGCTCGAACAGGACACCCGCGCCACGCACCTGCGCCCCGGCCAGGAACTGGTCCCGGGCGACTATGTCTGGCGCGTCGCCTCGGTCGACGGCAATGGACACCGGGGTCGCTACAGCCAGCCCTTGCCGCTCACCATCACCGATCTGCCGATCGATCCGGCGCTGCAGCCGCCGGAGGCCGCCAAGGGCCAGTTGACGCTGCGGTGGCAGGCCGGTGAAGCGGGTCAGCGCTATCGCGTGCAGCTGGATCGGCGCGGCGACTTCGCCACGCCATTGCTGGACCGCGAGCTCGAGCAACTCGAGGTGACACTCAAGCGCCCCTGGCGCGGCACGTTGCATGTCCGCGTGCAGTACATCGACGAAGACGGCTACGCCGGTCCGTTCTCGCCGACACAACAGATCGCCCTGCCGTGCCGCACCTGTTACGGCGCCGGCGGTGGCGCCCTGCTGCTGTGGCTGCTGTTGTGACGCCGCTGCATCTGCCCTGGCCACACCGTGTGCTGCTGGCCGCACTGGTCGGCGCATCTGCGGTTGCCGCCAGCCACTGGCAATGGTTCTGGAAGCAGGATGAAGCGGTGTACGACGCCTACGTGGGCGGTTGGGAATACACGCCCGACGCGCGCCTGCTGATCGTCGCGATCGACGACAACAGCCTGCAGCAGCTGGGTCAGTGGCCGTGGCCACGCGGCACCCATGCCCGCCTGCTGGATCGGCTCACCGATGCCCGCGCCGAGCGCGTGGTACTGGACCTGGTGTTGTCCGAAGCCGACCGCCAGGACAGCAGCCAGGATGCCGAGCTGGCCGCAGCGATCCGCCGCAACGGCCATGTCGTGCTTCCGGTGGTGGCCGCACCGGCCAGTGGCCCGCGCATGGCCGAGGAGCTGCTGCCGATCCCGCTGATCGCCGCCAACGCGGCCAGCCTCGGCCACACCGACATCGAGGTGGACAGCGACGGGGTCGCCCGCGGGCTGTTTCTCACCGCCGGCATCGGTTCCCCGCACTGGCCAGCGCTCGGCCTGGCGCTGGCCAATCCGCCGGGTCCGCTGCCCGGGCTGCGCGATGATCGTCCGGGCCTCGATTCGCCCTACCAGTGGCGACGCGACCACTACGTGCGCGTGCGCTATGCCGGGCCGCCCGAACGCTTCCCGCAGGTCTCCTACGTGGATGTGCTGCAGGGCGAGGTGGACCCGGACGTGCTGCGCGGCCGGCTGATCCTGGTCGGCATGACCGCCAGCGGCATTGCCCCGCGCCTGCTCACCCCGACTACCCGCGAACGCTGGATGAGCGGCAGCGAGTACCAGGCCAATGTCGCCTCGATGTTGCTGGACGACAAGGTCATCGCACCGCTGCCTCCGGCGTGGCAGAGCGCGCTCACCGGGGTACTGGTCGCACTGTGCTGCCTGATGCTGACGCTGCCGCGCGCCTGGTTGAGCGGGATGTTGGCGCTGCCGTCGACGCTGCTGCTGAGCTTCGTGCTGCTGCGCGCGGGCAACCTGTGGTTCGCCCCGGCATCTGCGTTGACCGGCATGCTGGCGGTGATCCTGGCCTGGGCGCTGTGGCGGGTCAGTGCCTGGCGGCGCCAGGCCAACAGCGATGCCCTCACCGGGCTGGGCAACCGGCTGCGCTTCGAACAGACCCTGCAGGCCGAGCATGATGCGGGGCGCCGTTCCGGACGGCCGTTGACGTTGGTGCTGATCGATGTGGACCACTTCAAGCGCCACAATGATGAGTTCGGCCACCAGGCCGGCGACAACGTGCTGCGCCGGATCGCGCAGGAACTCCACGCGCATGCCCGCCGCCCCCGTGACATGGCCGCGCGCTTCGGCGGCGACGAGTTCGCGCTGATCCTGCCCGACACCACGCCGGAAGGCGCCCTCCAGGTGGTGCAGGATCTGGTCGCACGCGCACAGGCGCTGGAGATCCCCGCCGGGCGCGGCGCGACCACGCATATCACCGTGACCGTCGGCGTGTTCACGCGCGTGCCGACTGCGAACACCGAGCCGCGGCATTTCTTCGAAGGTGCCGATGCAGCGCTGTACCAGGCCAAGGCGGCCGGCCGGAATGGGTATGCGGTGGACGACGGCGGGCCGGGCTGAGGCGCCGCCACTCCATACGCAAGCGAATGGTAGACTCCGATCACCTCTCCACTGAGATGCGATCCGAATGAAGGCCTCCGTCTTCCGCCTTGGCCTCAACCTGTGGCCGCCGTTCCTGTTCACGGGCATCCATGTCACCGAGGTCAGCGCCGACTACCGCCATGTGCGCGTCGAGTTGCGCATGCGCCCCTGGAACCGCAATTACGTGGGCACCCATTTCGGTGGCAGCCTGTTCGCGATGACCGATCCGTTCTGGATGCTCACCGTGATGCAGAACCTGGGCCGCGATTACTACGTCTGGGACCGCGCCGGGGAAATCGGATTCCTCAAGCCGGGCCGCGGCACGGTGGCCGCCGAGTTCAGGCTGGACGAGGCGCTGCTGGATCAACTGCGTGCCGCCACTGCCAGCGGGGAAAAGTACCTGCACTGGTTCAGCAATGACATTGTCGATGCGAAAGGCGAGGTCATCGCCCGTGTGCGCAAGCAGGTCTACCTGCGCCTCAAGCCCGAGGCACGCCAGCGCGCGGGATGAGCCCTCGCGCGCTTGCTATGCTCGCGCGCCGGCTTCACCCCACGGACGACCATGCGCCTGCCCCTGCTTGCTGCCCTGCTGCTCACTGCCCTGCCCGCGTTCGCGCAGGAACTGCGGATCCCACTGGTCGACTATCCGGTATTGCCCGCCCACGCCACCCGGGCCGAAGGTTTCGTGCCGTCAGGATGGCGCATCGAGCAGCAGCTTCGCGGCGATCTCAACGGCGACAAGCGCGAGGATCTCGTTCTCATCCTGCGCCAGCAGGACCCGCGCAACATCGTCGAACACGATGGGTTCGGCATCAGCCCGCTGGACAGCAATCCACGCATGCTCGCCATCGCCTGGGCCACGCCGGACGGCTACTCACTCGCTGCGCAGAACCATACGCTGATCACCCGCCACGAGGCGCCGAACCTGTCCGATGTCTTCGAGGAGGGCGCCGGCGTTTCGATCGTGCGCGGCACGCTGCAGACCACGCTGTTCTTCTTCTCCAACGCCGGCAGCTGGTCGACCGGCTCGGCCAGCTACACCTTCCGCTGGCAGGAGGGTGCCTTCGCGTTGATCGGCTACGACCGCAGTTCGATGATGCGCAACTCCGGGCAGACCGAAAGCCTGAGCATCAATTACTCGACCCGACGCGTGCGTCATGCCGAAGGCAGCATGGAATCGGACGAGGACAGCGTGCGCTGGGAGACCCTGAGCTCGCCGCAGCGCTGGACCCTGGAGACCGTCGGCGACGGCAGCGCGTTCGAGCCGCTGGCATCGGCACAGGATCGCTGAGCCACGGCATCCCGGCGCGTTTGCTAGTGCGCAGGTGCGCGCATCGGCACCCGCAGCGTCGGTCCGACATCGCTCATCACCGCGCGCCGCTCCACCTGCAGCCAGTGGCCATCGTCGCTGAGCACCGGTGTGCGGGTGGGCGAGCGTAGCGCTTCTGGCAGGCGCTGCAGGGCCACGGACGCGGGGGTGGGCTGCTGCCGCAACCAGCGCTGCGCCGCAACCAGGCGCAGCATCGCGGCCGCGTCCTGCGGGCGGCCTGCGTACTGCCGCATGTCCGGCCCGGTGATGTTGGACAAGGCGCATCCCAGCGGATTGGCGATGCAGGCAAAGCGATCCTGTGCGGGCCCGGGAATCGGGGTGGGCGCATCCCGGGTGGCCACCAGTTCAGCACTGGCGGCGCATGCCCACGCATAGCGCGGCGCCATGCGTGCCTGGGTGCGCGGCACATCCAACAGCAGGTGCTGCGCCGCCGGGTTCCCGGTCGTCAGGCGCATTCCCGCCCCGGCCAGCCCGAACTCACCGCGCATCGCCGTGCACAGGCTCTGCTCGTCGGCCGTCATCGGCGCCAGTGCGGCGCCGCAGATGGCAGGCAACGCGGTATCAGCAGGCAGTTCAACCAGGATGTCGGCCAGCAGCCGCGCGTTGCTCTCCACCATCGCCGCACCGATCATGCTGGTGATCAGGGTATCGCCCTGCCCGGTCATCCGCCGACCGCTGAGGATGTCCGCGCATGCACCGGCGAGTGCGGTGCCACTGTCGCCACGCACATGGGCGAGCGCGTGCGCGGAGACAGGATCGAGCACCGGCTGAAAGACCGGCAGTGGGACCATCGGATCCGTGTCGAACGGCTTGAACGGCGAGGTGAAGTGACCGTAGCCGGCAAGCGCGGCCACGCGCTGGTGAAGCGCGTCGTGCCCGGCATGCGCAGCCTCGACACCGTCCGGGTCGGCGCGCACCGCCGCCAGACACCCGATACCCCGCTGGCCGCAGCCTGCCGGGGCGGACAGCGGCGTTGCGGGGAAGCGGCCTTCCGCACTGGACGAGACCGGTCGCTGGCCGGGTGAACCGGTGCGCCACCGCTCGACGTCCTGCGCCATGACGGCGTCACCGCCGGCGCCCTCCAGCCCGTCGTAACGCAGGGTCCACAGCGCGGTGAAGCCGTTCTCGCCACGCATGGGCAAGGGCGCCTGCAGCAGCCGCATCGCGTTGCGCTGTTCAACTGGCAACGGCCAGAACCGCGACGCCGCCCAGAGCACGACGACCGCCACTCCCAGGCTCAGGATCGAGATGCCCACCCATTTCAGACCTGTCTTCAACACAGCGTTCTCCCAGACCCCGCGTCCTGCAGGGAGCCGCAGCGTAAACCGGGCATCGCCACCGCTACAATGCGCGGATGTCGCCCGAAGCCCCCCAACTCGTTCCGCGTCCCTCCCTGCAGCGCCTGTTCCTGACCGGCCTGCTGACCCTGCTGCCGATCTGGCTGACCTGGGTGGTGGTCAAATTCGTGTTCGTGCTGCTCTCCGGCATTTCCAGCCCGCTGGTGGTGCCGCTCTCCGAGCAGATCGCCGCCTCGTTCCCGCATTACCTGGGCTGGATCAAGGTCGAGTGGATGCAGGACATCATCGCCCTGGCCGCCACGCTGCTGGTGATCCTCTCGGTGGGCGTACTCAGCCGCCGCGTGATCGGCCAGCGCCTGCTGCGCTGGTTCGGCGCGGTGATCAAACGCATTCCGCTGGCCAGCATCATCTACGACAGCGCCAAGAAGCTGCTGGACATGCTGCAGACCGAGCCGGGCAGTACCCAGCGCGTGGTGCTGATCGATTTCCCCCACCGGGACATGAAGTCGGTCGGCCTGGTCACCCGGGTGATCAAGGAACAGGGCACCGGCCGCGAACTGGCGGCGGTGTACGTACCCACCACACCCAACCCGACCTCTGGCTATCTGGAAATCGTGCCGGTGGAACTGCTCACGCCCACCGACTGGACCGTGGACCAGGCAATGAGCTTCATCATCTCCGGCGGCGCGGTCGCTCCGGAAAGCGTGCCGTTCACCCGCGCCGGCGATCGTTGAGCATCGCGGCAGCAGCATGCTGCCGCAGCTGACTGGCCGCCGTACATGACAAACCTGACCGGGGGCCGATGCTGGCCGTACGCAGGCGAATCGGGCAAGCTCCCGTGTCTGTGCGTTTACGGAAACAGCCGATGCCCCACCCCGCCCGCGCCCTGGCGCTTGCCATCGCCGTCCTGATGGCCTTCAGCGCCGCCGCCCCGGCCGAAGCTGCCAAGAAAAAGGCCACCCGGCCCGCCGCGACACAGACCCGGCCTGCAGCCAAGCCCAAAGCCAAGCCGCGTGCACGCCCGGCCGCCGCCCCTGCCCGCCAGCCGCTGGTGCGCCAGCAGACCAAGGCCGCGCAGCTGGACCGGATCTACGATGAGTACTGGGATGCCTCGATGCGGCTCAATCCGCTGCAGGCCACGTTCCAGGGCGACAGCCGCCACAACGATCAGCTCCCGAACATCCTCTCTGCCGCCTACCGCCAGCAGTCGCATGACTTCACCGTGGAGTGGCTGGGCAAGGTCGAGAAGATCGGCCCGGACGGCCTGACCGGCCAGGACCTGCTCAGCTACGAGATCTTCGTGCGCGATGCGCGCATGTCGCTGGCCGCCGAGCAGTTCCCCGGCTGGATGCTGCCGGTGAGCCAGTACTACAACCTTGGCAGCATCATGGCCATTCTCGGCTCCGGCTCCGGTGCGCAGCCCTTCAACACGGTGCAGGATTACGATGGCTGGTCACGCCGTTCGCTGGGCATTCCCGCCCTGTTCGAACAGGCCATCGCCAACATGCGCCAGGGCATGGCCGCCGGTGTGGTACAGCCACGCGATCTGATGGAAAAAGTACTGCCGCAGCTGGATGCGGTGATCAAGCCGACCGCCGAAGAGAGCATCTTCTGGGCGCCAATACGTAATCTGCCGGAGGATTTCCCGGCCGCCGACAAGGCCCGTATCACCGCCGAATACAAGCGCATGATCGAGTTGCGCATCATGCCGTCCTACCGCGCCCTGCGCGGCTTCATCGCCACCGAGTACCTGCCCGCCGCACGCAGCACCGATGGCCTGGCGGGCCTGCCCGGCGGCAAGGCCTGGTATGCGCAGACCATCGTGCAAAGCACCGCGTCCACGCTGACGCCCGAACAGATCCATGCGCTGGCCGAACAACGCGTGGCCACCCTGCAGGCGCAGATCGCCGCGATCATGAAAGAGAACAAGATCCGCGGCTCGCAGCAGAAGCTGCTGCGCACCATGCGCACCGACCGCGATTTCCAGTACGCCAACGCCGATGCACTGATCAACCGCTACAAGCAGCTGCAGAGCCAGGTCAACGCACGCCTGCCCACGCTGCTCGGCACGCTGCCCAAGGCGCCGATGGAAATCCGCGCGGTCGAGCCCGAACGCACGGCCACCGCCGGCGCGGTGAGCTATCAGCAGCCGTTGCCGGACGGCATGCGCCCGGGCGTGCTGTACATCAACACCGGCGATCTGCCGAGCCGCCGCCGCTGGTCCGCACCGATGCAGTTCCTGCACGAGGGCATTCCGGGCCATCACGTGCAGCTGGGCCTGCAGCAGGAGCTGGACAAGTTGCCGCGCTTCCGTCGTCTGGGCGGCGATATCGCCTTCGTGGAAGGCTGGGGCCTGTATGCCGAGTCGCTGGGCGAGCAACTGGGCGTCTATCAGGATCCCTACGAGCGGATCGGCTACCTGCAGGCCGCGCTGACCCGTGCCGCGCGCATGTCCGCCGACACCGGCGTGCACGCGCAGGGCTGGAGCAAGCGCCAGGCCGTGGACTATCTGGTCAAGACCGCGGACATGAGCGCCAGCGATGCCACCGCCGAAGTGGAGCGCTTCATGGCCCTGCCCGGGCAGACCCTGGCCAATGGCCTGGGCGAGCTGAAGATGATGGAGCTGCGCGACAAGGCCAAGGCGGCACTGGGGCCGCGTTTCGACGCGCGCCGCTTCCATGAGGAAGTGCTGCGCGATGGCTCGATGCCGCTGGACATCCTGGATGCCAAGATCGCCCGCTGGATCGCCAGCCAGAACGGTGCGGCAACGCCCGCGCCCTGATCGCAGAAGGAACCGAACATGCACATCGTGCGGCATCTACGTGTGTGGATCAGCGCGATGTGCATCGCCGGCAGCGGCACCGTCATCGCAGCGCCGGTGCTGACGCCACCGGATCCGGGCATCGATGCGCTGATGCAGCGCTACGATGGCCAGGTCCCCGGCGCCGCGGTGCTGGTCCTGCACGACGGCACGCCGGTGTTCCGGCGCGGGTACGGCCTGGCGGTGCTGGAAGATCGCACCGCCGTGACCGCGCAGACCAGTTTCCGCCTGGCCTCGGTCAGCAAGCAGTTCACCGCCGCGGCGATCCTGCTGTTGGCCGAAGATGGCGCGTTGACCCTGGATGACCCAGTGAAGCGCTGGCTGCCCTCGTTGCCAGCGGCCGCCGATGCCATCACCCTGCGCCAGCTGCTCAGCCACACCAGCGGCCTGCTCGACTACGAAGACCAGATGACTGCCGACGCGACCGTGCAGGTCCATGACCAGGACGTGCTGCATCTGCTGGAACATCAGGACCGGACATACTTCGCGCCGGGCTCGGCCTACCGTTACAGCAACAGCGGCTACGCGCTGCTGGCGCTGGTGGTCGGCAAGGCCTCCGGCACTGATTTCGCCAGCTTCCTGCGCCAGCGGATTTTCCTGCCGCTGGGCATGCGCGACAGCGTGGCGCATCAGGACGGCGTGGACGACATCGCGCGCCGCGCCTATGGCTACAGCGAGCGCGACGGGCGCTGGCAGCGCACCGATCAAAGCCCGACCAGCGCGGTGCTCGGCGATGGTGGCGTGTATTCCTCGTTGGATGACCTGGCGCGCTGGGATGCGGCGCTGTATGACCAGCGCCTGTTGAAGGCGACATCGTTGAAGCAGATGTTCTCCCCTGCCACCCCCACCGCCGAAACGGATGTGCCGTTCTACGGCTTCGGCTGGCGGCTCAACGGTGGCGCGCAGTGGCACAGCGGCGAGAGCATCGGCTTCCGCAACGTGATCCTGCGCTATCCGGCGCAGCGCCTCACTGTGATCGTACTCAGCAACCGCAACGCCCCCGAACCCTATCCGCTGGCGCTGCAGATCGCCCGGCGCTGGCTGGATACTCTGCAATGAACGCTTCTGACACTTCCCCACTGATCGGCATCCACCACGTGGCCCTGATCTGCGCCGATTACGTCCGCTCCAGAGACTTCTACACCCGCGTGCTCGGCCTGCAGGTGATCGCCGAGAACTACCGGCAGGCGCGCGACTCCTGGAAGCTCGACCTGGCGCTGCCCGATGGCAGCCAGCTGGAGCTGTTCTCGTTCCCGGGCGCGCCGGCACGGCCGAGCCGCCCCGAGGCGCAGGGTCTGCGCCACCTGGCCTTCCGCGTGCATCCGCTGGAGCCGATGATCGAGCGGTTGACCGCGGCCGGCGTGGCCTGCGAACCGATCCGGGTGGACGAGTACACCGGCCGCCGCTTCACCTTCTTCGCCGACCCGGACGACCTGCCGCTGGAGCTGTACGAGATCCCGGCCGACGCCGGCTGAACCGTGCGCCGGGCACGTTCCGTACCGGAGCGAATGGGTATACAGTCGGCCCTGTACCGGCCGCCTGCGCCGGCGTTCACGGACATCCCTGGGAGGGGAACATGCGCAAGACTTTCAAGACCCTGTTGCTGGCGCTGCCGCTGATGATGGCCGCGATGTCGGCCAGCGCCGCCGACGGCGCCGTCGGCCGCTGGAAGACCATCGATGACAAGACCGGCAAGGTGAAGTCGATCGTGGAGATCACCCAGGCCACCAACGGCACGCTGACCGGCAAGGTCGTGGACATCCTGCACTCGGACAAGGGCCCCAATCCGGTCTGCGACGGCTGCGAGGGCGCCAACAAGAACAAGCCGGTCAAAGGCATGACCATCCTGTGGAACCTCAAGGCCGACGGCACCAACGCCTGGTCCGGCGGCACCATCCTGGATCCGGGCAACGGCAAGACCTACAAGTCCAAGATGAAGCTGCAGACCGGCGGCGCCAAGCTGGACGTGTCCGGCTGCGTGGCCTTCATCTGCCGCGCCCAGACCTGGGTGCGCGAGTAAGCCCGGCGCTGCTTTTGAGCCCCCGTAACCCGGCTTCGGCCGGGTTACTGCGTTTTGGCGTGCGATAATCCCCGGTTCCCCTGGCAACAGCGCTCATCATGACCCGCACCGCTCTCGTCACCACCGCCCTGCCCTACGCCAACGGCCCGCTGCACCTGGGCCACCTGGTCGGCTACATCCAGGCTGACATCTGGGTGCGCGCGCGTCGAATGAGCGGCGGCAAGACCTGGTTCGTCTGCGCCGATGACACCCATGGCACCCCGATCATGCTCGCGGCCGAGAAGGCCGGCGTGACCCCGGAGGCCTTCATCGCCAACATCCAGGCCAGCCACGAGCGTGATTTCGCCGCGTTCGGCGTGGCGTTCGATCATTACGACTCGACCAACTCGGCCGCCAACAAGGCGCTGACCGAAGCCTTTTACCTCAAGCTCGAGGCCGAAGGGCACATCGCGCGCCGCTCCGTGGCCCAGTTCTACGACCCGGCCAAGGGCATGTTCCTGCCGGACCGCTACATCAAGGGCATCTGCCCGAACTGCGGTACCCCGGACCAGTACGGCGACAACTGCGAAGTCTGCGGCGCCACCTACAGCCCGACCGACCTGAAGGACCCCAAATCGGTGATCTCCGGCGCCACGCCGGAAATCCGCGATTCGGAGCATTTCTTCTTCGAAGTCGGCCGCTTCGAAGGCTTCCTGCGCGAGTGGCTGGCCGGCGACGTCGCCCTGCCGGGCGTGAAGGCCAAGCTGGGTGAGTGGCTCAATGCCGAGGGTGGCCTGCGCGCGTGGGACATCTCGCGCGATGCGCCGTACTTCGGCTTCCAGATCCCGGGTCACCCGGGCAAGTACTTCTATGTGTGGCTGGATGCGCCGATCGGCTATCTCTCCAGCTTCCAGACCCTGTGCGCGAAGACCGGCGAAGATTTCGATGCGCACCTGCGCGCCGGCACCAGCACCGAGCTGCACCACTTCATCGGCAAGGACATCGTGAACTTCCACGGCCTGTTCTGGCCGGCGGTGCTGCACGGCACCGGCCACCGCGCCCCGACCCGCCTGCACGTCAACGGCTACCTGACCGTGGATGGCGCGAAGATGTCCAAGTCGCGCGGCACCTTCGTGATGGCCCGCACCTTCCTGGATGCCGGGCTGGAACCGGAAGCGCTGCGCTATTACTTCGCGGCCAAGTCCTCTGGCGGCGTGGACGATCTCGACCTGAACCTGGGTGATTTCATCGCGCGCGTCAACGCGGATCTGGTCGGCAAGTTCGTCAACCTGGCCAGCCGTTGCGCCGGCTTCATCAGCAAGCGCTTCGAGGGCCGCCTGGCGGCTGCGCTGCCCGATGCCGCCCAGTACGACCGCTTCGTCGCCGCACTGGCGCCGATCCGCGAGGCGTACGAGCGCAACGATCCGGCTGCCGCGCTGCGCCTGACCATGACCCTGGCCGACGAAGCCAATCGCTACATCGACGACCAGAAGCCGTGGGTGATCGCCAAGCAGGACGGTGCCGACGCGCAGCTGCAATCGGTCTGCACCCAGGGCCTGAACCTGTTCCGCGTGCTGGTCACCGCACTCAAGCCGGTGCTGCCGGCCACCGCCGCGCAGGCCGAGGCTTTCCTGGCCGCGCCCGTGCACGCCTGGACCGACATCGTCGCCCCGCTGACCGCGCACACCATCGCGGTGTATGAGCCCCTGTTCACCCGTATCGACCCGAAAAAAATCGACGCCATGACCGACGCATCCAAGGACACCCTGCAGGCCGCCACCCCGGCCCCCGCCGCCCCGGCCAAACCGGCCAAGCCCGCTGCCGCACCGGCACCGGTTGCTGCGGCCGATGGCGAGGCCGCACCGGCCTACATCGGCATCGACGACTTCGCCAAGCTGGATCTGCGCATCGGCAAGGTGTTGGTCTGCGAGTTCGTGGAAGGTTCTGACAAGCTGCTGCGTTTCGAACTCGACGCCGGTGATCTGGGCAAGCGCCAGATCTTCTCCGGCATCCGCGCCAGCTACGGCGAGCCGGAACAGCTGGTCGGCCGCAGCGTGGTCTTCATCGCCAACCTGGCCCCGCGCAAGATGCGCTTCGGCCTGAGCGAAGGCATGATCCTGTCGGCCGGTTTCGACGGCGGCGCGCTGGCCCTGCTGGATGCCGACAGCGCCGCGTTGCCGGGCATGCCGGTCCGCTGATCGCTGCGGCAGGGCGGCCACCGGGTCGCCCTGCCACGCTCTTCTGCCTGGAGGTGTGGGTTGGAACTGGCGCTGTTCGATTTCGACCACACGGTCACCACCTGCGATACCTACGGGCGTTTCCTGCGCCGCGTGGCGACCCCCGAACAGCTTGCAAAGGCCTGGTGGAAAGTGGGCCCGTGGCTGCTGGCCTATCGCCTGAGGCTGATCTCCGCGCAACGCATCCGCGCCCGTGTCACCCGCCTGACCTTCACCGGCCGCCATCTCGAGGACATCACCGCCCAGGCCGCCGGCTACGCACGTGAGGTGCTGCCGCAGGTGATGCGGCCGGAGATGCTCGAGCAGATCCACTGGCACCTCAAACAGCAACACACCGTGGTGATCGTGTCCGGCTCGCTGGACCTGTACCTGCGCCCGTGGTGCGAGGCGATGGGGTTGCAGCTGATCTGCAACCGGCTGGAGAGCGGCGACGGACGCCTCACCGGGCGCTACGCCGAGGGCGACTGCGCGCCGCACAAGGTGGAGCACATCCGCCGGCGTTACGACCTCGCGCGCTACCTGCGCATCCACGCCTACGGCGACAGCCGCGAAGACCGCCCGATGCTCGGGCTCGCCCACGAGCGCTGGTATCGCGGCAAGCCCATGAAGCCGCGCCGGGATTCACCGGCTACACCACCACCGGCCCGGGACAGCCGGGCCTGATGCCCCACTGCGCAGCCACCGCCACGCCATGAGCCTCCCCATCGATACCCTCACCGAACGCCTCGACCGCCTCCTGCCGCAGACCCAATGCGGGCAATGCGGCTACGACGGCTGCCGCCCGTATGCCGAGGCGATGGCACGCGGCGAGGCGGGCATCGATCACTGCCCGCCCGGCGGCGATGCCGGTGCGCGCGCCTTGGCGAATGTCCTGGGCGTGGCGGCGGTGCCGTTCGACCGCACGCGCGGTGCACACAAGGCACCACAGATCGCGGTGGTGATCGAAGCCGACTGCATCGGCTGCACCAAGTGCATCCAGGCCTGCCCGGTCGATGCGATCGTCGGCGGCGCCAAGTACATGCACACCGTCATCGCCGATCTGTGCACGGGCTGCGAGTTGTGCATCCCGCCGTGCCCGGTGGACTGCATCGACCTGGTCAGCGCGCGCTGACCCTTGCGCCAGCCGCTGGCGGCGGCAGGGTCTGGGCGCACGGCGATGCGTCGATCACCATGGCGCCCAGCGGTCCCGCGGTGCGCTTACGGCAATGCCGCGGTCACCACGATCTCCACTTTCCAGCTCGCATCCGCCAGCTTGGCTTCCACCGTGGCGCGCGCCGGGGTCATGCCGGCCACCACCCACTCATCCCACGCGGCATTCATGCCGGCGAAATCATTGATGTCGGCGAGGAAGATTTCCGCGCGCAGGATGTGCTGCTTGTCACTGGCCACCAGCGCCAGCAGCTTGTCGATCTCTTCCAGCACCTGACGGGTCTGGCCGGTGATGTCCTGGCTGGTGTCTTCGGGGATCTGCCCGGACAGATAGGCGACCTTGTTGTGCACGGTCATTTCGGACATGCGCGGGCCAACGTCGAATCGTTCCAACATGGCGATTGCTCCTCTGGATGAAACCGCATTGTCACCGATGCGGCGCGCGCGTGCCCGCCACCGCAGATCAAGCAGCCACAGCACGCACATCCCACCCGCTTGGCAAGCGTCGGCATCAGGCGCACGATTTGCCGGTCAGGCGCCCACGCCTGCCTTGACTCCTTCATCGCCCACCCCGGAGCACGCTGTACCGATGACCGACACCGCCCCTGCTCCCCCGCCGGCCCGCGCCCCCTGGCGCCGCGCCGCGACCGTCGTCATCCCGCTGGTGATCCTGGCCTTGGCCCTGCGCGGGCTGGCCAACGAATTCGATGAGCATGGCTACCGCGCGATCCGCGAGGCGTTCCGGCATCTGGGCGCCGGCCAGATCGCGCTGACCGTGCTGCTTGGCCTGGCCAGCTATGCCTGCCTGATCGGTTTCGATGCGATCGGTCTGCGCCGCAGCGGCAAGCGCCTGCATCCGGCGCGGGTCGGCATCACCGCGTTCCTGGCGCATACGCTGGGGCAGACCCTGGGCTTTGCGGCCCTCACCGGCGGTGCCGTGCGCCTGCGTGGCTATGGTCGCGCGGGGCTGACGCTGGGCGAGATCGGCCAGGTCGTATTGATGAGCACACTGGGCTTCGTGTTCGGTGCATGGCTGCTGCTGGCGCTGGCCTTCCTGCTTGAACCCGGCGCTGCCGCGCTGGCCCTGCCGATCCCGGTGCCGGCGGTGCGGGTCATCGGCATTCTCGGCCTGCTGGCGTATGCCGGCACGGTGCTGCTGGTCGGCCGCGAGGGCCGTAGTTTCCAGATCCGCGGGCATGCCTTGTGGCTGCCCGACCGCCGCACCATGCTCGGCGTGACCGCCCTGAGTGTGGTCGAGCTGGTGCTGGCCAGTGCCGCGTTCTATGTGCTGCTGCCGATGGATACGCCGACCGGCCTGCCCGGTTTCGTCGGGCTGTATCTGGTCGCGGTGCTGGCCGGCCTGATCTCCAGCGTGCCGGCCGGCCTGGGCGTGTTCGAGTGGAGCCTGCTCAAGCTGCTGCCGCAGGTGGCGCCCGCCGCGGTGCTGGCGGCCGCACTGATCTACCGCGTGACCTATTACGTGTTGCCGCTGCTGCTGGCCACGGTGCTCGCTGTCGCGCCAGCGCTGCGCCGCCCGCTGCGTGCCGGCGCCGGTGCCACCCGGGTCGGCTGGACCGCGCTGCGCCCCTGGCTGCCGCAGATCATCGCGCTGGCGGTGTTCAGCGTCGGCGCCGCACTGGTGATCGATGGCACCTTGCCGACACCACGCCGGCACCTGATCACCGCCTCGCTGCCGATCCTGGAAACCTCGCACCTGCTGGGCAGTCTGGCCGGTGTCGCGCTGCTGTTGATCGGTCAGGGCCTGCAGCGCCGCAGCCATGCCGCGTGGATGCTCGCGCTCGGCATCTGCGTGCTGTCCCCGCTGCCGATCTGGCTGCGCGGCGGGCAGGTGTTGATCGCGCTGTCGGCGTTGTTGGTGGCCGCCGCGCTGTGGGCCTCGCGCCGCGAGTTCTATCGCCAGGGCGCATTGCTGGATGAGGCCTGGTCGTGGCCGTGGATCCGCAACCTCGGGCTGGTGCTGGTCGCGGTGATCTGGCTGCTGTTCTTCGTCTACAGCCACGTGGAATACCAGAACGAGCTGTGGTGGCAGTTCGCACTGCAGGGCAACGCGCCGCGTGCATTGCGTGCGTTGTTGCTGGTGGCGATCGCGCTGACCATCTTCGGCCTGGCGCGGTTGCTGCACAGCACGCGCAGTCCGTTGCCGGCTGCCGATGCCTCCACCCTGGACGCACTCGCGCCGATCCTGGCTGCCGCCGAAGACACCCAGGCCTGCCTGGTGCTCACCGCAGACAAGGCGGTGCTGCGCGATGAAGCGCAGCGGGGCTTCGTGATGATGCAGCGCTACGGCGGCTCGTTGATCGCGATGGGCGATCCGGTCGGCCCGCCCGACGTGGTCCGTGCGCTGATCTGGCGCTTCCGTGAGGAAGCCGATCGGCTCGGCCTGCGCCCGGTGTTCTACCAGGTCGGTGAGGCGCACTGGCAGACTTATCTCGACCTGGGCCTGACCCTGGTCAAGCTTGGCGAAGAGGCGATGGTGCCGCTGCAGGACTTCACCCTGGAAGGCCGCGAGCGCGCCGATCTGCGCCAGGCCTGGAACCGCGGCAAGCGCGGTGGGCTGAGCTTCCGGGTCGCCATGCCCGAGGAAGTGCCTGCCCTGCTGCCGGCGCTGGCAGTGGTCTCCCAGCAATGGCTGGACGACAAGGCCGGCGACGAAAAGGGGTTCTCGCTCGGCAGCTTCGATGCCGCCTATCTGGCGCGTTTCCCGGTCGCGGTGGTGGAGGCCGAAGGGCGCATCGTGGCCTTCGCCAATCTGTGGCAGGCACCGGCCGGAAACGAGCTCTCGGTGGACCTGATGCGGCACGTCGACGATGCGCCCAAGGGCACGATGGATTTCCTGTTCATCGAACTGTTCCTGTGGGGCCGCGCGCACGGCTTCCACCGGTTCTCGCTGGGCATGGCACCGCTGTCGGGGCTGGCCCAGCATCGCCTTGCCGGGCGCTGGAACCGCTTCGCCAACCTGGTCGCGCGGCATGGCGAACGCTTCTACGGCTTCAGCGGCCTGCGCCGTTTCAAGTCGAAGTTCGCCCCGGTCTGGCGCGCACGGTATCTGGCCGCGCCGGGCGGTGTGCACCTGCCGGCCGCCCTGCTGGATGCGACCCGGCTGATCTCACTGGACCCCCGCCGGCACGACTGAGCCCGTGCCGGCACGGACCACCGGCGCTCAGCGCGCCGGCAGATGCTGGACGATGGTGTCGGCGAGGCGATCGTAATCGCCCTTGAAGTGATGGTCGCCGGGAAGCTTGATGACCTGCGCATTGCCACCGGCGGGAAGCGACGGGCACAGCGCGTCGCCATCGTCTTCGCCGTAGACGCACCACGTTTTGCCGGCGGGCAGCCTGGCCACTTCCGGTGCGATCGGCAGGCCATCACCGCCGCCGCCGAGCCAGTTGCTGACATGGAACTCGTAGTCGGCGGTCTTGCCGACCGACAGCAGCGCGATCATCGAGACCGCATCGCGGGTGGCCGGTGACAGTTGATTGATTGCCGCCGGCAGCACATCGGCGCCCTGCGAAAAACCGACCAGCACCACGTTGCGGCGCTGCCACTGGTGGCTGTAGTGAGTGACGATGCGCTCCAGATCGCGGGCGAAGCCGTCGGGCGTGCGTGCGGTCCAGAAGTAGCGCAGCGAGTCCACCCCGACCACCGGCACCCCGGCCTCGCTCAGCGACGCGGCAACCTCCTTGTCCAACCCGGCCCAGCCGCCATCGCCGGAGACGAAGATGGCGAAGGTGTCGCCCGGCTTGCTCGACGGTACATCGACCACTGGCAGGCCCTTGAGGTCATCCGGCGGCGGCGCCAGGCTGACGCCCTTCTGCGCGCCGATCACCTTTGCCGCGGCCAGCAGGCCGGGCAACGCGTCGCCCCGCGCGGTGCGCTCGAACTGGCGCCCCATGCCGACCTTGCGCACGAACGCAGCCGACTCGCCGGCCGGGCAATGCACATCGCCGGCGGCGTTCAACCAGGGGAAATTCAGGTCAGCCGGCTGCAGGCGACCGTGGCTGCTGCCGGCGCCGCAGACCTTGCGCTCGCGCACGCCCGACGGGCAGAAGCCAGTGGTGATCAGTCCGGCGAACACCTGCGTATCGGCCTCGGCGGCCACCGCGTACGCCAGCGCCGCGCCCTCGCCATCGCCGCCAATCAGCGGCAGGTGATAGCCCGGCACGTGCAGGTAGGCCTGGAACCAGCGCGAGAAATTCTCCACATCGCCGGCACCGAACGCGCAATCACCGCTTTTCTCGCGGGCCAGGACCTGGCGCAGATGCGCGACATCGACCTGGGCGACCAGGGCGCCCTCGGCACGCAATGCCTCGATGCGCTGCTGGCTGTCGGCATGGCTGGCGGTACCGTCAAACCACACCACCACCCGTTGCGGGCGACCGTCCGGCAGATACACCGGCACGTTCTCGAAACGCCCGTGATTGAGCTGCTGCGGCGGCGCGGCCAGCGCCTGTCCGGACATCCCCGCCAGCACCACACCCAGCATCATCCCCCAACCGGCTTGCCGCATCGTCGCGCATCCCATGACTAGTGCGCCAACGATACGCCCCTGCCCTGCCAAGGGCATGTACACAGCGTGGCCGGACGCTCAGCGCGCATCGCGACGCGCCTGCCGCCACAGCTGCCAGGCCACCGAGACCAGCCACACCAGCACCACGGCGATCACCAGCTTCTGCCCAGCGCCGCGCGGCGGGCCGCGCCACAGCACGTGCAGCCACAGCAGCACGAAGCACAGCCAGGCCCACCACCAGGCCGGCCCGGCCCACGTGCGCCAGCGCGGATCGGCGCGCAGGTACCAGCTCTGCAGCAGCATCGCCACGCTCACGCACAGGAACGCGGTGTTGGCCGACAGCCCGTGCACCAGCGGTGCCAGCAGCGGCGCGCGCTCGGGCAGCCAGCTGTCGCCGATCGCCACGCCCATCAATCCCAGCGCGGCCACCCAGAACAGCAGCGGCGCGGCAGCACTGCGGCGGGGTGATCGGCTGTTGGCATGCAGGGAGAGGGCCAGCAGCATGATCGCCAGCGCCAGCACACCGTAAGCCGCGCGCAGTGCCAGCCCCCAGGGGCCATGCAGGTACAGGCTCAGGGTGGCCTGCACCCAGTCCAGGTCATCGCGTGCCCATTGCGTCCACAACGCGATGGCCACGAACAGCGCCAGCGCCATCAGCGTGAGCAGAGCAACGCGTGCGTGATGCTGCGCGGGCCAGCGGAAAGGGCGTGGCAAGGGAAGCGACATCGCAGCTCCTGCGGTCAGTCGGTGGCCTCGGGGTGACGCTGTTTCCAGGCGGCCAGCGCGGCGCGGTAGCGCTGCAGCTCATCGCTGTACAGATCCAGCACGCACAGCGGGCAGCCGCTGCCGCAGCACTCGTTGGGGCCGGGTTCTTCCGGCGGCTGCGGACGCGGATCGGGATCTGGAACGGACACGGACATGGCCACACACGTAGGGAAAACAGCGCGCACAGTGTAGCGGGCGTGGTTCAGCGCTCAACCCGCCGGCGCAGGTTGTCGCGCGCGGCCGCATCCAGCCGCTGGTGGAAGAAGTCGCTCAGGAAGATCCGCGGTTGCCCCAGCACCTGCTTGAGGAAGCGCCGGCGGTTGAGCCGGAACAGGAAGCCCGGCACGTGCCCGGTGTACTCCTCGGCGATGCCGCGGTCGTACGCATCGAACACCGTCGCCGGTGCGCCCAGAATGGCCATGTCGCAGTCCAGGAACAGGGCCGCCTCCGGATCGACATCACCGGGCGCCAGTTTGCTGTGGCGGGCAGTCAACGCGATCAACTCGACCACGCGCGCCGCATCGATCCCGGCATCGGGCAGCCAGCGCGCGATGGCCTCGCGCGCCATGTCCGCCGAGCGGGCTTCGTTGTCGCCGCGGCCCGCGTCGTAGATGGCGTCGTGATAGAGCGCGGCCAGTTGCACCTCGCGCGGCTGGCGCCAGCCCGGGCCAGCTTCGGCGACCGTGACGCAGTGCTGCAGAACGGCCTGCACGTGCGACCAGTTGTGGTACGCCCGCGGCGGCAGGGCGTAGGCGGTTTCCAGCTCGGCGAGCTGTCCGGAGGGCAGCGGGATCGGTTCAAAGCGCATGCGGCCATGATTGGCCGCCGGGCGCGTGCTGGCAAGACCGGCACTTTTTTGACCACGTCCATTGCCCCCTTCCTGCACAGGGCGTCGCGAGGGTTATCCACATGTTTGTCGACCGCTGGTCCACATCCTCTGTGGATGGCGTGGACAGCCGATGAACGGCACGCCGGCACGTATCAACGCGCCTAGACTCGACGCGACGGACCCCAAGCGCCCTGCGAGGTGACGGCGATGACCGCATGCAGACTACTGATGCTGTGGATGGCCCTGGCTGCCGTACCGGCCTGGGCGGCGGAGACCGCCGCGCCTCCCCTTCCCACCGCGCCGGTCACCACTGAACTGCCCACGCCGGCGCAGATCCTGGAGGTGCCCGCCCCGCTGCTGACCCTGCTGCAGGAGCAGGTGATCGACCCGGGGTACTCGCGCGAGCGCCGCCTGCAGCGGTTGGTCGAGATGATCTTCGACACGCAGGGGCTGCACCTGGTCTACGACCCCGATGCGACCCACACGATCAGCCAGACGTGGCAGACGCGGCGCGCCAACTGACTCTCGTTCACGCTGTTGTTCGTGACCCTGGCCAACCTTGCCGGCATCGATGCGCATGTCCAGGAAGTGGCGCAGGTGGTGTCCTGGTATCAGTCATCCGGCGTGATCTACAGCATTGGCCACGTCAACGCCAGCATCGTGCTGGACGGGCGCAGCGGCACCGTCGATCTTGACCACAACGTGCTCTATGACCGGTATGGCCCGCAGAAGATCAACGGACAACGCGCGCTGGCCCATTTCTACAACAACCGCGGCGCCGACCGCATGGCCGCCGGCGATACGGCCGGTGCGCGCACCTACTTCCGTGCCGCGCTCGCCCAGGCACCGGACTTTGTCGGCAGCTGGAACAATCTGGGGGTGCTGGATGCGCGCATGGGGGACCTGGACCAGGCCCGGCGCGACTACGAGACCGCCCTGCGCCTGCAGCCGCGGCACGGCGCCAGCCTGAGCAATGCCAGTGCGCTGTACCGGCGCGTGGGCGATACCCGCCAGGCGCAACGGCTGGCGGGCCGGCTGGCGCGGGTACAGCGTAGCGATCCCTTCGCGCAGTACATGTTCGGTGCGCGGGCGGAGCAGCGCCGGGAGTATCCCGACGCGGTGAAGTTCTACCGCCGCGCCGTGCGCCTGTACGGCAGCGCGCATCCCTTCCATTTCGCCCTGGCCCGGGCCTACTTCCTGGCCGGCGACCCGCATCGCGCCTCGCTGGAGATGCAGCGCGCACGGGACCTGGCGGGGGAAAACGGCGATGCGGTCACCTCCCGCTACCAGGCCAAGCTGGACAGCCTGCAGCGCTGGCGCCAGCGTGGCACCAACGCCCACTGAGCCGGCTCAGGCCTTCTTGAGGAAGCAGGTCTTCAGAACCAGACCCTTGATCTTCTCCGAGTTGCCTTCGATGTGCTCGGCATCGTCCTCCACCAGGCGGATGTTGCGGATCACGGTGCCCTGCTTGAGCGGGATGGAGGATCCCTTGACCTTCAGGTCCTTGATCACGGTCACGGTGTCGCCGGCGGCCAGCACGTTGCCGTTGCTGTCGCGCACCACCACGGCCTCGCCGCCACCGTCACCGGCCGCCCACTCGTGGCCGCAGTCCGCGCAGATGAACAGCGCGCCATCGGCATAGGTGTTTTCCAGGGTGCACTGCGGGCAGGCGGGAATGGCGGACATCGACAGCTCTTCGGTTACGAAACGGCCCGTAGTGTAACCGCCCGTTACCCTCTGCCCTTGCGTCGGCGGTCCCGTTGCCGCAAAGTGCGCGCCCCCTGACCACCGGCCCGGCCCGCGCATGAAACTCGGCATCGACTTTGGCACCAGCAACTCCGCCGCCGCCGTGGTGATCGACGGCAAGGTCGTGCCGATCCAGTTCGGCCAGGCCGAACAGTTCCGTACCACGGTGTATTTCCCCGAGGTGATGCGCGACCCGAACGACTTCGAACTGACCCCGGCACTGGAGCACGACCTGGCCCGGCTGGTCGACGCGGCCGCGCGCGATGCCCGTGCCGCCGGCCAGGAGCGCAGCCCCGATGCATTGCGCCGCGAGGCCCTGCGTGTGGTGCGCCGGCAGTGGATGGAAGAGCAGATGCGCGCCCCGCTCAGCTCGACCACCCTGCTGCAGAACGCGGTCTACGGTGATGACGCGCTGGAGGCCTACTTCGAAGAGAACGAAGGCAACCTGGTGCAGAGCCCCAAGTCGATGCTCGGCTACAACCTGCACCCGCGTGCGCGCCAGACCATCGCCGGCATCGCCACGCACATCCTCGAGCACATCCGCCTGACCGCCTCGCGCCAGCTGGACACGCCGATCCGCACCGCCACGCTGGGCCGCCCGGTCCAGTTCCGCAGCTCGATCGGCGAGGCCGGCAACGCGCAGGCGCTGGAGATCCTGCACGGTGCGGCGATCGCAGCCGGCTTCGACAGCATCGATTTCCTCGAAGAGCCGGCGGCCGCCGCGATGCATTACCACGCCGAGAGCCCGCGCGAGCACGACGCGGTGGTGGTGGATATCGGCGGTGGTACCACCGACGTTGCCCATGCGCGCGTAGGCGGCGGCCAGGCCCCGACCATCCACCGTGCCTGGGGTATCGCCCGTGGCGGTACCGATATCGATCTGGCCTTGAGCCTGGGCGGCTACATGCCGCTGTTCGGCCGCGGCATCACCCGCGTGCCGGCGCACCACTACGTGGAAGCGGCGATGGTGCAGGACATGACCCGTCAGCGTGATTTCCGCCAGCACACCTACCGCGATGTGGACGCGCCGTTCGGCCCGCGCCTGACCGCGCTGCAGGACACCGGCAATACCGCGCGCCTGTACCGTGAAGTCGAGCGCTGCAAGATCGCCCTGAGCAGCGTGGCCAGCCACGACAGCGCGCTGGACTTCATCGAACGCGGCCTGCAGATGCAGATCGATGCCTCGCGGCTGGAAACCGCCGCCGGCGGGTATCTGGGCGAGCTGACCGCGCTGCTGGAGCAGGTGCGCAGCGACATCGGCCACGACCCGGCAGCGGTGTTCCTGACCGGTGGCATGTCGCGCGCCGGCTACCTGCAGCAGGCCGTGGCCAACGCCTTCCCGGGCTCGACCCTGGTCCGCGGAAATCCGTCGTTCGGTGTGGTCCACGGGCTGGCATTGGCCGCCGCCAGCTGATCCACCGGCAACGCCAGGCCTTGTCCCACAAGGCCTGAAGAGGTGTGAACGACCTTATTAACAAAACGTTACGCCGAAAGCGCTATCATCTTTCGGCTTCAAAGCGCAATGCGCTTGACGCAACAAGCACCCTCTTCCTGGCCTCCCAGGCCACCGTCCTTTTCGATACTGCCACCGTCCGGACCTGTCCGCGGTGCCGGGATCGCTCATCGCTGTGATCCGGCTCGTTCACAGCCTGCTGCACCCCGAGCCGCCAAGAGACACTCAGATTGGGCGAACGCCTGGCTGCACTTCTTACATCGTCCGAGCCCGACCCCATCGATTGCCGTCGTTGCGACGCGGTGTGCTGTCGGCTCACCGTCACCGTCATGCCTGACGACAACGTGCCCGGCTACCTGCTGGACACCGATGCGCGTGGCGGGACGGTGATGGCACGCAACGAAGAAGGCTGGTGCGCTGCGATCGACCCGTATCACCTGCGCTGCACGATCTACTCGCAGCGACCCGCGATCTGCCGCCAGTTTGACATGGGCGGCGATGATTGCCGCCTCGTGCGGCAGGACTACCGTCGACAACAGCAGGATCTGTCGACGTTTTCTTCCACGCTTCATCCATAGCAGGAGCATCCATGGCTCGTACGCCAAAGACCTCCCCCAAGGCAAGCAACACCGTTCGCGTCGACCGCAAGCAAGGGTCCAACTCCGCCGTCAGCAGCCAGAGCATCGCTGCGGATCTGGCTGCCTTCCGTAAAGGTGGCGGCAAGATCGAAGTGCTGGGCAATACCCTGGCGCTGAAGAAAGCCGGCTGACGTTGCTGCCGACCGCACCGGCATTGGCCGGTGCGGTGGCCGCACTCAGCGGCCCAGACTGACCCGAACGCTCCCGGAATGGGCGCTGATCGAAATATCCCCATCGCCCGATCCCAGACGCGCATCCAGGCTGCGGCCCGGACCATAGCGCGGCTTCTCCACCTGCCCGGCATCGGACTGGATGCCACCACTGAACGTCTTGACGTTCAACTGGGCCGAGACATTGGCCGGCAGCTTCAGCGCGACCGAACCGCTGACCGTCTGCATCGTCACCTTGCCGCCCGGCGCCATGCCGGTCGCGCTCACATCCAGGCTGCCCGAGACGGTTTCCACCGCCAGCCGCTGGATACGCCCAGCATTGACGTTGACCCGGCCGGAGACCGATTCGGCCGCCACTTCTCCTGATGCCCCGCCGCCGGCCAGCAACTGGCCGCTGACCGTGCGCGCATCCAGGCGTGCGGTCTGCAGCTGCGAGCGGATGCCACCACTGACCGTGTTCAACGTCGTTTCGCCGCTGCGTCCGGCCGCCGTGATGCTGCCACTGACGCTGTTGGCCTGCAGCCGGCGCACGTCGATGTCGGCCACATCGATGTCTGCGCTGACGGTGCCCAGCTGCACTTCCACCGAACGTGGCACGCGCAGTTCCAGGGTCGCCCCGCCGTTGCTGCGGCCGCGCGGGTACTCCACTTCCCAGCGCACGCGGTTGCTGCTCTTGTCCTGCTTGAGGGTGAGCCCGTCGGCCATCGAACCGGTCAACGCCACGTCGCTGCGATCCCAGCCGCGCACGGTGACTTTGCCCGCGATGTTGCTGATCTCCACGCGACCGCCGGCGCCCAGTGGATGGCGCTCATTGACGTTGGTGGCGGCCTGGGCGACGAGCGGCAGGCACAGAGCCAGGGCGGCGATCAGGGACAGAGGGATACGCATGGGGTTCTCCTTCAAGTGGGCAGGCCGGCGGACAGCACCGCCTGCTGGGTGAGTTCCAGCCGCAGCGCGTAAGTACGCTGCAGTTGCCCGAGCAGATAGCGCGAGCGGGGGTTTTCAGCGATGGCCGCGCGGATGGTGTCCGCGCTGGCATCGAGTTCATGCAGAGCCGGGCGCCACTCATCGGTGACATCGGCACTGGGCAAGGCCGCAATCGCCTGCTGGTATTCGCCGGCCATCGCATCGGCCTGGCGCTGCAGCAGCGACGGTGCCGGGGTCTGCGGGATCGGCGTGGGCACCACCATCAGCACGGCCAGTGCGGCGGCCATTCCCAGGCCTACGCGCAGCGGCCAGCGATGGCGGTGCGGCCACCGTGCGGCCGGGGTACGGGCGGCACCCTCAGGGGCTGGCGCTTGGCCTGGCAGCCGCGCGGCAATGCCCTGCCACACCCGTGCCGGCGGGACGCGCTCGGTCGGCAGGGCGCGCAGGCGTGCACTCAGCTCGTCGTGAGCGGGCAGTTCGTCGTGATCGGAATCATGGGGGGTCATGCGGTTTCTCCCAGGCGTGCACGCAGCAGGCCGCGCGCACGATGCAATTGTGCTTTGGAACTGCCGACGGCCATCTGCAGCTGGTCGGCGATTTCCTGGTGTTTCCACCCTTCGATGTCATGCAGGACCAGGACCGCGCGGGCCCGTGGCGGCAGTGTTTCCAGCGCGCGCTCCAGGTCCATGGAGGTGCCGGCGCAGCGGTCCTGGGCCGGCAGCATCGCCAACGATTCCCAGCCCTCCTCGCCGGCATCGCGCGCATCGCCGGTGGCGTTGGCGCGCAGTTCCATCAGCGCTGCGTTGACCGCCAGCCGGTGCAGCCAGGTGCCGAGGCTGCTTTCGAAACGGAAGCCCGGCAGGGCGCGCCATGCCTGCAGGAAGGCCTCCTGCAGGGCGTCTTCGGCGCGGGCCGCGTGGCCGCCGCACAGCCGCCATAGCACGGCGTACACGCGCGGCGAATGCCGCCGGTAGATGCGTTCGTATGCGGTCACGTCTCCGGCCGCCGCGGCACGCACGAGGGCGTGGTCATCGGCGGCATCGGCCTGGGTCGTGGCGCTGGAGGCGGGCATGGTCGTGTCGAGCATATCCGTTGGATGCGGGGGGCATGGAAAAGGTTTAAGCCCGTTCTGACTTTACTTTTCAGGTGCCTCCGCTTGGGGCTGCCGCGAGCGTGAGGGCCCCGTAGCAACCGGCAGGCCCCAGGGGCCTACCGGCCGCTACGGGACTCGCGTGTGGCACGCGTGCGGCAAGGCGGATTATTTCTGCGGTCTTTAAACCTTCCTGGCCGGCGCTGCATCCAATCCCATGTCACTACCGGCCCCCGCCAAGGAGTATTCCCATGCCTTCCAGTTGCCTGGCCCTTCTGCTCTCGCTGGCCACCGGCTGCACGCTGCCGTGGAGCCCGCTGCAGATCCAGGTCACGTTGAGGCCCGAAGCGCCCGATGTCTGTGTGCAGTACGCGCAGAACACGCCGCTGTGTGCGTCGGCGATGATCGCTGTGTTTGACGTGTACGGCAGCCCCCTGTCGTAAACCGATACCACGATGCGGTGACGCGCATCGGCATTACCATGGCGGGATCGGCACTATCGCTGCAAAGGAATTCCGCCCCCATGAAAGAGCATCTGCCCGTCTGGACCCACGAATGGCTGCACTACGGGGTCCCTGCCCTGCAGATTCTGGTGACCCTGCTGGTGGCCTGGCTGCTGCGGCTGGTTGCCCGGCGGCTGATCCGCCGCGTCGGTGAGCACTACACGCTGCCGCCGGAAATGATCATGGGCGCGCGCCGGGTGTTCACCTTCGTGGTGTATTTCACCGTGCTGCTGATCGTGCTCAACATCGTGGGCGTCTCGGCGACAGTGCTGTGGACCGCCTTCACCGGGTTTGCTGCGGTCGGCGCGGTGGCGTTCTTCGCGGCGTGGAGCGTGTTGTCGAACATCTTCTGCACGCTGCTGATCTTCACCACACGCCCGTTCCGCCTGCACGATTACATCGAGCTGCTGGAGAACGGTGAGAAGCCTGGACTCAAGGGCCGCGTGATCGACATCAATCTGATCTACACCACGTTGCAGGAAACCGGCAGCGGGCACGAAGGCACGGTGCTGCAGATGCCCAACAACATGTTCTTCCAGCGCACGGTGCGCCGCTGGCGGGATCCGTCGCAGGCGCCGGGCGGCATTCAAGGGGACGGTTGAGTCCCCGCCGCCGTCGGCCAGGCAATGCCCGCCGCAGGATCGATAGCTAGCGCAGCTGGCTGTCCTTGCTGCCGCGGCGGTTGTAGCTGCTTCCTTCCTGCTGGGCGGCGTCCTCTTCTTCCTGGCAGCGCACGCACAGGCGCACGCCGGGCACCGCCTTGCGCCGCGCCTCGGGTATGGGCGCCTCGCAGTGTTCGCAGTGGGTCAATCCGGGGCCGTCACGCAGCTGGGCGCGGGCGCGCTGGATGGCCTCATCGACGGTGGCGTCGATCTGATCCTGGACGGCGCCGTCGCCTGCCCAACCTGTCGCCATGATGCTTCTCCCATGCCGGTGCCAGAGAACCAGCATAGACCCGGGTCACCGCGCCCAGCCGACGCGGGGCTGAACGCACGCGGCGCCGGGTGAACGCTTCAGACGTGGCTTACCAGACCAGGTCGTCCGGCACCTGGAACTGGGCGTAGTACGCATCGTCCTCGGCATTGCCGGTGCTCGGCTCGCTGCCGGGCTGGCTGTTGTCGAGCACGATCACGCTGGCATCGCGCTCACGGACCTTCTCGGCCGCCGCCCGCGGCAGCAGTTCGAAACCGTCACCATGGCGCACGATCACCAGGCTGCCCGAGGCCAGTTGGCGGCGCAGCATGTTGTTGACCAGCATCGTGCGGATCAGCGTGCCGTCATTGAAGCGGTACTCACTTTCACCTTCACGCTTGACCTTGTGCGCCTCGATGATCTGGCGGACCTGGGCCTGCAGTTCCTGGGCGTGGGCCTTGGCTTTGCGCTCGGCTTCCAGCGCGCGATCGCGCTCGGCCTTTTCCGCGCGCAGGCGCTCGGCCTCACGCTGGCTTTCGCTGGGCGCGGCCGGAGCCTTGCCGTGACGGGCTTTCACCTGTTCACGGGCGGCCTGGGAGACCTGGGATTTCTTGACCAGCCCAGCTTTGAGCAGCTGCTCCTGCAGGGGATTTGCCTTCGCCATACGCCTAGCATCTGTTGTTACGGGATTCCGGAGGCCATCATACTGGTCTGCCCGCCCCGTCCCAACCGCCCGATGACCGCCCTGAAGTACCTCGCCGGCTATCCCGACGCCCTGCAGCAGCAGGTGCGCGAGCTGATCGCGGGCGACCGGCTGGGGCCCTGGCTGGAGCGCCGCTATGCCGAACTGCATACGGTGCGCAACGACCGCCAGCTGTACGACTACACCCAGGGCCTGAAAGAGCGCTACCTGCGCCAGTCCGCGCCGCTGTCCAAGGTGATCTACGACAGCAGGCTGCAGGTCCTCAAGCACGCGCTGGGCACCCACACCACGGTCTCGCGTGTGCAGGGCAGCCGGCTCAAGGCCAGCCGCGAGATCCGCATCGCCACGGTATTCCGGGAGGCACCGGCCCCGTTCCTGAAGATGATCGTGGTGCACGAGCTGGCCCATCTGAAGGAATCGGACCACAACAAGGCGTTCTACCAGCTGTGCACCCACATGGAAGCGGATTACCACCAGCTGGAGTTCGATCTGCGCCTGTACTTGACCCACCTGGAACGCACGGCGGCCTGAGCCGCAGCGGCCCTCATCGCGCAGCGCCGGGCCCCAGCCAGTACACTCCCCGCCCGTTTCCCGTTTTATGTTGCCAGCCCGATGACCGACCCGATCCGACTCGACAAACGCCTGACCAGCCTGATCGGCTGCTCCCGTGGCGACGCCCAGCGCTATATCGAGGGCGGCTGGGTGACCGTCAACGGCCAGGTGGTCGAACAGCCGCAGACGATGGTCACCGACGAGGACATCGTGCTGCGCGAGAACGCCGAGGCGACCCGCACCGAGACCGTGAGCATGCTGCTGCACAAGCCGGCCGGCATGCGCTCGGACGAACTGTGCGCGCTGGTGACTCCGGAAAGCCGCAGTGAACTCGACGCCACCGGTGTGACCCTGCTGCAGCGGCATTTCCACGCCCTGCAGCTGGTGATGCCGCTGTCCGATGACGAAAGCGGCCTGGTCGTGGTCAGCCAGGACGGGCGCGTGATCTCGCACCTGAAGGATCGCGGCGCAACGCTGGAGCAGGAATACCTGGTGGAAGTCAGTGGCGAGCTGGCGCCCTACGGCATGAAGCGCCTCGCGCACGGCCTGAGCTTCCGCAGCTGGCCGTTGCCACCGTGCAAGGTGAGCTGGCAGAACGAAACCCGCCTGCGCTTTGCGATCAAGCCGGTGCATCCGGGCCAGCTGCGCGACATGTGCGCCCAGGTCGGGCTGGAGGTCATCAGCATCCGCCGCCTGCGCATCGGCCGCGTGGCGATGGGCAAGCTGGTCCCGGGCCAGTGGCGTTACCTGGCGCCGGACGAGCGTTTCTAAACCGCGCCAGCACTCGCCCTGCACGCCCCGGCCGCTTACGATCGGGGCATGACCGAGAAAAAACCGTTCTGGCGCCGGCTGCTGCGCTGGCTGGGGATCATTGTCGCCCTGCTGATCCTGCTGGTCCTCAGCGGCCTGCTGCTGGCCGACCACCTCACCCCGCAGGCCGTAGGCGAGCGTTCGACGGTGCTGCCCACGCAGGCCGACCAGACCCCGATCGATCGCGAGCTGGTCCGCCTGCAGGCCGAGCACCCCGGCCAGACCGGTGTGGCCTTCCTGTCCGACGGGCTGGACGCGTACGCCGCGCGCGCGGTGATCACCCAGCACGCCGGGCGCAGCCTGGACCTGCAGTACTACATCTGGCACGACGACCTCATCGGCCATCTCATGGCCAACGAGCTGTACCGCGCCGCCGAGCGCGGCGTGCGGGTCCGCATCCTGCTCGATGACATGAACGCGCAGGACAAGGACGCGCTGATGATGGCGCTCGATGCGCACCCCAACATCGAGATCCGCCTGTACAACCCGTTCCGCAACCGCAACGGGCTCTGGCGCCTGGTCGAGATGGTGCAGCGCGTTTTCAGCGTCAACCACCGGATGCACAACAAGTCATGGATCGCCGACGGGCGCGTGGCGATCGTCGGTGGCCGCAACATCGGCGAGGAATATTTCAGTGCACGCCCGGATGTGAACTTCCGCGACCTGGACCTGCTGGTGGCCGGCGAAGCGGTGCAGCAGGCCAACACGATTTTCGACGATTACTGGAACAGCGATACCGCCGTGCCGATCCGTGCGCTGGCGTTCTACACCGAACCGCAGCTGCGCCTGCTGATCCGCGAAAGCGAGCACGAAGCGCGCCTGGACAGTGCCAAGCCCTACCTGGAACGCGTGGCGCGTTCGCAGGCGGAGAAATCGTATTACCGCGATGCGCTGGATCTGCACTGGTCACACCACGTGGAGATCGCCTCGGACCCGCCCATGAAGCACCGCCGCGACGATCAGGCCGGCTGGCTGGTCACGCGCCTGGTGCAGGAACTGGAAAGCGCCCAACACAAAGCCCTGCTGATCTCGCCCTACTTCGTGCCCGGCGAGGACGGCACTGAAGGCTTGGGTGCGATGGTCGCGCGCGGGGCCCAGGTTGGGGTCATCACCAACTCCCTGGCTGCCAATGATGTGGCCGCCGTGCACAGCGGTTACATGCACTACCGGGCACCGTTGCTGCGCAGTGGCGTGCAGCTGTACGAGCTCAAATCGCGCGGCAACGTCGATGGCGGCGGTCTGTTCGGCAGCAGTGGCGCCAGCCTGCACACCAAGGCCTTCATGATCGACGACCGGCGCGGCTTCGTCGGCTCGTTCAATCTGGACCCGCGCTCGGCCTATCTGAACACCGAGATGGGCGTGCTGTTCGACGATCCGGTGCTGGCGGGCCAGCTGCGCAAGGAATACCTGCACCTGGCCGACCCGCGGCAGAGTTACTGGGTAACGCTGGGTCCGGAGGGCGACGTCCGCTGGCTGGAGCGTGATGCGCAGCCGCCGCATTGGCTGTACACCGAACCCGATGCCGGGTTCTGGCTGCGGGCCAGCGCGCGCGCGATCAGCTGGCTGCCGCTGGAGTCACAGCTCTAGCTCAGCCAGCGTGCTCCACCTCGACGCCAGGCTCATCGCCCTCCAGCGTTTCCACCGCACGCCCATGGACGCGCCGCCAGATCCACTGCAGTGCATGCGGCGGTGTGTCGTCCAGTTGTTCCAGCCAGGCCAGTGCCTGGACCTGCCCGATCTGGCCATGGCGGCACAGCAGGCTGGCCGCAGCCACTGCCCGCGCGAACCGCAGGCTCGCGGCCAGGCCGGTGCCGCTCTGCCGGATCAGGGCGTCATGGACGGCCTTGGGCAACTCCCATGCCGCAGCGATCCGGCTCGCCACCGGCAGGGTCCAGCTATCGAGCAGGTCGGCGGCCAGCACGCGCGGCGGCGCGGCCACCTGCTGCTGCGCGCAGGCATCGAGCAGGTGGCGCATCACCAGCGCCGCGCCGAGCCCCTGGGTCAGGCCAAGCCACTGCGCAGCGAAACCGTCCTCATGGGTCACCGTGCGCGCATGGTCGGCGGCAACGCGCGAGGCCAGCAGCGCATGCTCCCAGATCACCGCGCTGAACTGCGGAAACGCATCGCACTGCAGCTGCATCACCGGCTGCACCAGCACCGCGCTGATGATCTGGCGGATGCCGTCGGTGCCGACCAGGGTGACGGCGCGCTGCAGGGTTTCCACCGGCTTGGCCTGCACCCGGTAGACGGGACTGTTGGCAATGCGCAGCAGGTTGCCGGTCAGCACCGGATCCTGGCCGATGATCCCGGCCATCGCGCGCGCCGAGGCGTCGCTGTCGTTGACGGTCTGGATGAGCTGCGGCAGCAGCTGCGGGCGGCGAGGCAGGTGCTTGGCCGACCAGTCCCGGGCCAGCAGCGACGCGGTGACCGCATCGCGAAGCTCGACCGTGTGCCGCACGGCGGCATCGGCGGCATCGCCGCTGCGCGGCACCAGGGCAAGCGCGTGCAGGCCGGCCTGCAGGGCAGCCACCGGATCGGCCCCCTGACACAGGGGCGGGGCCGCGGCCGCTGCCGCCGGGGAGTGCCCGCGTGCCGCGCGGGCGGCCGATGGCGCTGCCACGGCCCGCCGACGGCGGAGCAGCAGCCCCCCACCCAGCAGGGCTGCCACCAGGACCGCGATGAGGACCGCGCCCGTCACGCCAGGGCTCCTGGCCACGTGGGGTACCGCACTTGCCTTGTTGCGACTGCGCCCACGTGATCCGTCCTGCGATTGCCGGTGATGCACACCCTTGCGACGGCATCGGCCTGCAGGTCAGCAACTTTAATGGCGGCCACGATGGCGCCGGCCCGGCCCGTCACCAGGGGCCCCTGACAACACCCTCCAGCGGAATGCTCTAGAATGGCGCCGCGCGACCCGTCCGAGACCCGACGACGTCGCTTTTTTTGTTTTACACCCCACCTTTTGCTGGCGCGTTCGCCGCTGTTCGCCACCGTTCGCACCATCGGAGCCACCATGTTATTTGAAACCCTCGAATCTACCGGTCACGAGCAAGTGGTGTTCTGCCACAACCGCGATGCCGGCCTGAGGGCGATCATCGCGATCCACAACACCACGCTGGGCCCGGCCCTGGGCGGTGTACGCATGCGTCCCTACGCCAGTACCGACGAGGCTCTGGAAGATGCGTTGCGGCTGAGCCGCACCATGACCTACAAGAACGCGCTGGCCGGCCTCAACGTGGGTGGCGGCAAGGCCGTGATCATCGGTGACCCCAAGCGCGACAAGACCGAAGTGCTGTTCCGCGCGTTCGGCCGTTACGTGGATTCGCTGGGCGGGCGTTACATCACCGCCGAAGATGTCGGCACCGACGTCAACGACATGGAGAACATCTACCTGGAAAGCGAATACGTCACCGGCGTGCACCAGGTCCACGGTGGCTCCGGCGATCCGGCACCGTTCACTGCCTATGGCGCGCTGCAGGCGCTGATGGCCTCGATGCAGCACAAGCTGGGCCATGAGGAAGTCGGCAAGGCCAGCATCGCGGTGCAGGGCCTGGGCCACATCGGCATGGAACTGGTGAAGCTGCTGCGCGACCGCGGCGCCAAGCTGTACGTCAGCGACCTGGACAGCACGCGGGTCGAGCGCGCGGTGACCGAGTACGGTGCCGAAGCCGTCAAGCCGGAGGACATCTACGACGTCAACGCCGACATCTTCGCCCCGTGTGCGCTGGAAGGTGCGATCAACCCGGAGACGCTGCCGCGCCTGAAGTGCAAGATCGTCTGCGGCACCGCCAACAACCAGCTCTCCAGCCTGGACGTGGGTGACGAGCTGCATGCGCGCGGCATCCTCTACGCGCCCGATTACGCGGTCAACGCTGGCGGCGTGATGAACGTCTCGCTGGAAATCGACGGCTACAACCGCGAGCGTGCGATGCGCCTGATCCGCAGCATTTACCACAACCTGGGCCGCATCTTCGCGCTGTCGCAGAGCGAAGGCATCGCGCCACAGCGCGCCGCCGATCAGATCGCCGAGTCGCGCATCCTGTCGATCGGAAAGTTGAAGATGCCGCTGGGCCGCGCCACGCCGCGGCTGGGAACGCTGCGCGGCAACTGATCTGCTGCGGCGATCAAAACGAAGAGGGCGCGATCATGGATCGCGCCCTCTTTTTTGTAGCGCCCCTCGCGGTGGGGCCTGCCCTCAGAACCCGGCCGAGTAGCGCAGCTGCACCTGGCGCAGATCGCCACGCGGGCCGAACCGCTGGTCATAGCCGAACGCCAGGCGCGTTTTGCGGCTCAACCACGATTCCACCGACAGCCCGAACAGGCCGCCCGAGCGCGCCGGCTGCAGGCCGGACAGTGGCGCCCAGGCCTCCACGCCCACGAAACTGGCCGCCTGCACCTGCCCCGTACTGGCCAGGTGCTGCTGCCACTCGGCATAGCCGCGCAGCGACCACCCACCCCAGCGACGCTCGGCACGCATGCCGATCAAGGCCTGGGTGCGCGTACTGACCGCATCGAGCGTGCGCAGGCCGAAGCCCATGCCGCCCTGCTCGCTGAAACCGTCGCTGTCCACGCGGGCATATTCGGCGCCCAGATACGGCGTCAGCGACGCGATGGCGTTGCCGAAGCGATACCCCGATTCCACGCTGGCTGCACTGAAGCTGCCGCCATAGCGTGCATTGACACCGTACTGGCCCGCGCCAAGCAGCAGCTGGCGGTCGATCTCGCGCGTGAACTGACCCGCCCCCAGCTGCCCCATCGCATAGGCACGGCCGGTGCCCCAGCCTGCATACAACTGCGCCTGCGACTGGCGGTCGCGCCCACGGTCGCTGCCCCAGTCACGGCCGCCGAAGCTGCGCGTCTCACCGAAGGCGAACCCCAGCATGCCGTGGCTGCCCAGCGCCATGTCCTGCCCCATCATCCAGCCCCGGGTGGCCACGCCGTTGCCGGCAAAGCTGCCCTGCCCGGCCTCGCCCAGCGCGCTTTGCCAGGTACCGCGCAGACGCGGTGCGCCCTGCACTTCGCCAACGCGGGCAGAGAGCGCACGGCGGTTCATGTCGATGCTGTCGAAGGTCGATGCGGCCGCCAGCGCATGGGCCTTGCCGGAGAGGCTGTCCAGGCTCGCCTGCAATGCGCCGGTCCCATCCACGCGCTGCAGCTCACCGGCCGCCCCCGCGAAGCCGGCCAGCGCACCTCCGCTGCCATCAAGGACCTCGAACGCCGATTCCACCCGCGCCGCCGAGGCCAGCGTGATGCCGCCCAGGCCGGCCTGTTGGGTCGCGCTGGTGACGTTGATCCGCTCGGTGACCAGGCTGACATCGTTGCTCGCGTGGATCAGGCGGGTCTCGATCAGCGTGCCCGTCGCCAGCGCATTGGTCACCTCGGCAAACGTTCCGCTCACGCCACCATCGGCATGCAGCAGCGCCTGCGTGCGCCCATCCGCGGCCACGTAACCACTGAGGATGCTGTTTACGTGCACGTTGCCGGCCAGCGACGCCGTACCATTGATCTTGAGCGCATTGGCGCCGAGCGCCACCACCAGCTGCGCACCGGCGCGCTGCACGTAATTGCCCTCGATGGTGGCGTCGATGTTGGCACTGCGCAGGATCACGCTGGCGCCGTTGTCCACGTTGCCCCCGACCCGCGTCGTGCCGTTCATGAACTGCAGGGCCGCATTGTCGGGGCTGCCGGCCTGCGGCGCGATGAGCACATTGGAACGGATCGAGGCGCCACCGCGCAGCGCGAGCGTGCCGCGTTCGATGCGGGTGTCACCGCTGTAGGTGCTGACACCGGCCAGCGTCAGTGATCCAGCGCCCTGCTTGATCAGTCCGCCTTCGCCGCTGATGTCGTTGGCCCAGACCGAGTCCAGGCCAAGCGTCCCGACGGTGGCGGTGGTGTCGCCCCAGTCGAACCGGGCCGGCCCGTTGATCGCCTTGGCGATGTTGAGCAGGCCATAACCGAAGGTGCTGTCCACGCCACCTGCGCCGAGATCGGTCGCCGTGCCGAGCAGGGTCTGCCGCACCAGGTCGTTGGTGAAGTACGGGTACTTCTGCCACACCAGTGCGGCCGCGCCGGAGACCAGCGGCGCTGCATAGGACGTGCCCGAGCCGTAGTAGTACGTGGGCGTGCCGCCGGTGTTGGCCGGATCGACGTACGCCGCGGTGCCCGGGGCGGCGAGGCAATAGCGTGCTGCCACGCCGCACGCGTTGGCGTAGGAAGCCAGCTTGCTCGGGTCGGCGGTATCGACCGCGGTCACGCTGAGCCAGCCACGCTCCAGATCCGCTGCCGGCAGGCTGCCGCCGGTGCCCGGCTGGCTGGGCAGGGCCGCCATGCTGGAGGGATCGGCCTTGCTCTCGTTGCCGGTCGCGAACACCACCAGGCCGCCATTGCCGATGATGAAAGGACGGTACTCCTGGGCAATCGGCGCGGTGGCGGCCGGATTGGTCCAGTACAGGCCGCCCCACGAGTTGTTCATGATCTTGACGCCGGCATTGATCAGATCCTGGTGCACGGGCGCCAGGCCCAGCGCACCGCTGACCTGGTTGCCGCTGCCGGACCCATCATCGACCGGGCTTTTGTCGGCGATGATCCGTGCCGACACGATCTGCGCATCCGTCGCCACACCGCCTGGCCAGCTTCCCACCCGGCGACCGGCCGCCAACTGGGACACCACGGTGCCATGCCCGACCACATCATCCACGTTGAGGTTGTTCACCCGCGGATCGACGTAGTTGTAACTGGCCACGACGCGTCCGTTGAGCGCCGGATGGCTGCGGTTGACGCCTGAATCGACTACGCCGATGCGCACGCCGGCGCCGGTCCAGCCGGCCGCCTGCGCGGGACCGGCCTGGATGATGCTCAGGTGCGCATCGAAGGCCGGCTGTGCCGGCGGTGCCGTGGTCGGCGGTGGCGTCGGGGGCGTGGTGGGGGGCGGCGACGGCGGGGTAGTCGGTGGAGGCGATGGCTCCAGGTCCCCGCGGACATTGCTGCCCCCGCCTCCACAGGCGCTCAACGCCAACGCCAACGCCGCGGCCAGGGCCGACCTGCCGATCACAACCTGTTTCATCCCCGCTCCCCTTGTGAATGGACCTTCCCCACCTGTCGGCCTCCCGGGCAGACACCGGCGGTCAATGCCGACCCTCTATACTGGACCGACCCCCACGCAGTCTGCCGGGAAATGCGTCGGCTTCCAACGCCCGCGTTCCCATTCCGCTCTTCGCTCACGCACCAAAGAGATTGCACATGTCCAACATCGTCATCGCCGCCGCCAAGCGCACCGCCATCGGCTCCTTCCTGGGCCAGTTCAATGGCGTGCCGACGCCGACCCTCGGGGCCACCGCGATCGCCGCGGCCCTGGAACACTCCGGGATCCCGGCTGCGGACGTTTCCGAAGTGATCATGGGCTGCGTGCTGCCGGCCAATCTCGGCCAGGCGCCGGCTCGCCAGGCCGCGATCGCCGCCGGGATTCCGGTCTCCACCGGCGCCACCACCCTCAACAAGGTGTGCGGCTCGGGCATGAAGGCCATCATGCTGGGGCATGACCTGATCAAGGCCGGCTCGGCCAGCATCGTGGTTGCCGGCGGCATGGAATCGATGTCCAACGCCCCGCACATGCTCCCCAACTCACGTACCGGCAACCGCTTCGGCAATTTCCAGGCGGTCGACCACATGGCCCACGACGGCCTGGTCAATGCCTATGACGGCAAAGCGATGGGCGAGTTCGCCGAGTGCATCGTCGAGAAGTTCCAGGTCAGCCGCGAGGAGCAGGATGCCTTCGCCATCGAATCGGTGCGCCGTGCGCTGGCTGCGCAGGCCAATGGCGCCTTCGACGATGAAATCGTCCCGGTGAAGGTGAGCACCCGCAAGGGTGAGGTCGAGTTCGCGCAGGACGAGCAGCCGGGCCGTTCGGACGTCACCAAGATCCCGACCCTGCGTCCGGCCTTCAAGAAGGACGGCACGGTCACCGCGGCCAGTTCCTCGAGCATCTCCGACGGCGCTGCCGCCGTGGTGCTGCTGTCCGAAGCGGACGCTGTCGCCCGCGGGCTGCAGCCGCTGGCCCGCATCGTCGGCCACGCCACCCACTCGCAGGCGCCGGAGTGGTTCACCACCGCGCCGATCGGTGCGATCCAGAAGCTGCTGGAAAAAACCGGCTGGACGCTGGACCAGGTGGACCTGTTCGAGATCAACGAAGCCTTCGCCGTCGTGGCGATGGCGCCGATCCGCGAACTGGGCATCCCGCATGACAAGGTCAACGTCAACGGTGGCGCCTGCGCACTGGGCCATCCCATCGGTGCCTCGGGTGCGCGCTTGGTGGTCACACTGGTGAACGCATTGCGCAAGCGTGAGGCCAAGCGCGGAATTGCTACCCTGTGCATCGGTGGCGGCGAAGCAACTGCCATCGCTATCGAATTGATTTGATTTGATTTAACGCGCATTTCTCAAAACTGAATGCGCGATCGCTTGACAGCCAATCTTGGCTTGTCATCATGTTGCCGGGCGCGCAATAGCGCGTTGCCTAATCTAACGACGAGGATTCACAACAATGAGCATCAACAAGCTGCTGATCGCAATGGCCCTGGGCCTGGCTCTGACCGCCTGCTCGAAGCAGGAGCAGGCTGCTGACGCCGCCGCTTCGGCCAACGAAGCTGCCGCTGACGCCCAGGCCGCTGCTGACCAGGCCGCTGCTGCTGGCGCCCCGGCTGCTGACGCTGCCCAGGCTGCTGCTGACACCGCCACCACCGCTGCTGACGCTTCGGCTGATGCCGCTGCCCAGGCTGCTGGCGCTGCCACCGACGCTGCTGCCGACCAGGCTGCTGACGCTGCCAAGGCTGCCGAAGGCACCGCCGAGAAGGCCAAGGACGCTGCTGAAGAAGCCAAGAAGTAATAACTTCTTTCTTCAAGCAAGTCTGAAGAAGCCGCTGGTTCGCCAGCGGCTTTTTCTTTGGGCGCGTGCTTTGCAGGCGACGCCACCCACCGGTTCTTCACAGACGCATGAATAGGCTGGCCTCCCATCCATCGCCTTACCGGAGCGCCACATGAAGATCCGTCCGCTGACCACCTCCCTGCTGGCCGCCTCCCTGCTGCTCGGCCTGGCCGCGTGCAAGGGCCCGGAGGCCGAACAGGCCCGTCGTGATGCCGCCCAGGCAGCCGACAGCACCAACGCCGCCGCGCGCGAAGCCGTCGACAAGGCTGCCGCAGCGACCCGCAATGCCGCCGATGACGCGGCTGCCGCCTCCGAGCGCGCCGCCGCCGATACCCAGCAGGCGCTCGACCGCGCGGCGGCCGCAACCTCCGAAGCCGCTGGCGAAGCCAAGGTCGCCGCCAAGGATGCCGCCGCCCACGCCAGCGATTCCACTGCCGATGCCGCGCAGAAGGTGGCCGACAAGGCGCGTGATGTTGCCGACGATGCGCAGAAGAACGCCAACGAAGCCAAGCGCTGAGCCAGACACGCTGTTCGAACCGTGGTTGTCGCAACGCCCCCTCCCCGGAGGGGGCGTTTGCGTTACGGCAGTGCGCGGCTCAGGACGGTGCCGAAGTCCACATCGGCCGGCAGCGTCCCGAACGCCATCCCATGCTCGGCACCGAGCCGTGAGCGGATGAAGACCGATGCGTTCGGGCTCTGCGCGCGCAGCAGCACGGCAGCCTGCAACACCAGCGCCAGGCGTTCGGTGATGCGACGCGCCTGCGCTTCTTCCGGCGTTGCCGCCAGCTGCGCACGCAACGCCCGCAACGCGGCGTCATAGATCGCATCCACACCGGCCACGGTGTCCAGCTCCGCCTCCAGTGCATGCAGCACCTGCGGTTCGCGCGACAGCGCACGCAGCACGTCCAGGCATTGGATGTTGCCACTGCCTTCCCAGATCGAATTCAGTGGCGCCTGCCGATACAGCCGCGGCAGCATCGACTCCTCGACATAGCCCGCGCCGCCAAGGCACTCCTGGGCTTCGTTGACGAACACCGCGGCCCGCTTGCACACCCAGTACTTCCCCACCGCGGTAGCGATGCGCGCGAACGCAGCCTGCTGAGGATCGGTGGCAGCCTGATCCACGGCGCGCGCGACGCGCATCGCGAATACCGTGGCCGCTTCGGACTCGACCGCCAGATCGGCCAGCACATTGGTCATCAGCGGGTGCTCGGACAAGCGCTTGCCAAAGCTGCTGCGATACCGCGTGTGATGCAGCGCCTGGGCCAGCGCCATGCGCATTTCCGCTGCCGCACCGAGCATGCAGTCCAGCCGCGTCATCATGACCATGCCGATGATGGTCGATACCCCTCGCCCCTCCTCGCCAATACGCTGCGCCCAGGCCCCGCATAATTCGACTTCGCTGGATGCGTTGGACCAATCCCCTAGCTTGTCCTTCAAGCGCATCAGGCGGAACGCGTTGCGGTTGCCATCGGCCAGGCGTCGCGGCATCAGGAAACAACTCAAGCCATCCGGTGCCTGCGCCAGCACCAGGAAGCCATCGGACATCGGCGCGGAGAAGAACCACTTGTGCCCGATCAACGCATAGCTGCCATCGGCCTGGGGCTCGGCGCGCGTGGTGTTGCTGCGTACGTCCGAGCCGCCCTGCTTCTCGGTCATGCCCATGCCCACGGTAATGCCGGCTTTGTCGGCGATCGGTACATCGCGCGGGTCGTAGTGCGGGGCTGCCGCTTTGGCCGCCCATTCGGCCAGCGACGGTGCCTGCCGCAGCACCGCGACGGCGGCGTGGGTCATCGTCAGCGGGCAACTGGTGCCGGCCTCGGCCTGGTGATGCAGATAGCTCAACGCCGCGCGTGCGACATGCGCACCGGGGCGACCATCGTGCCAGGACAGCCCGGCCACGCCATGCGTTTTCGCCACCGTCATCAACTGGTGGTACGCCGGATGGAACTCAACGGTGTCGATGCGATGACCCTGCCCATCGTGGGTGCACAGGCGCGGGCGATCGCGGTTGGCATCGAATCCGAGCCGGTAAAGCTCATCGCCGGCAAGGCCGCCATAGCGCGCCAGCTGGCCCACGAACGCGGCTCCGCCCTCGCGCTGCACCGCCTCCGCCAGCACCACGTCGTCAGCCCACAGATTGCGGCCCCCGAAGGGCGGCGGCTGGTTGCTTACGTCATGCGTCTCGAACGCGGGCCATGCAGACGTCATCACGGCGACCTCCTTGCAGACAGAGGCCTCGATTCTGCCGCATCCCCGCACAGGCCGCCGTTCATGCGGATTCTCACCTCCTGCACGAGCGCGTCGGCACAGTGCAGGCATGAACGCGGATGCCGACAACGACGATCTGGTGGTGCTGCGCCCGGAGGGGCTGTACTGTCCGGCCGGTGATTTCCATATCGACCCCTGGCGCCCGGTTCCGCGCGCGGTGATCACGCACGGCCATGGTGATCACGCACGCAACGGCATGGGCCACTACCACTGCACCACGCAAACGCTGCCGATCCTGCGCTGGCGGCTCGGCGATGTGGACTGCACCGCGCATGCCTACGGTGAACGCTTCACCTTGGGCGACACCGAGGTCTCACTGCATTCGGCCGGGCATGTGCTCGGCTCGGCCCAGGTGCGGATCGCACATGCCGGACGGGTCTGGGTGGCCTCGGGCGACTACAAGCGCCAGCCCGATCCGAGCTGCGACCCGTTCGAGGTGGTGCCCTGCGACACCTTCATCACCGAAGCGACCTTCGGCCTGCCGGTCTACCGCTGGCCGGACACCTCGCAGGTCGCCGCCGACATCGTGGCATGGCGCCGCGAGTGCGAAGCGCGCGGCGAGGCGGCCGTGCTGCTGTGCTACGCGCTCGGCAAAGCACAGCGGATCCTTGCCGAACTGCTGCCCCTGGATGACCAGCCTGCGCTGCTGCACGGTGCGATCGCCACCGGTGTGGCGGTCTATCGCGAGGCCGGCATCCCGATGCTGGCGACCGAGCCGGTCAGCGAACAGGCGCGCGGCGCCGAGTTCGCCGGCAAGCTGATTCTTGCCCCGCCCTCGGCCGCGGGGAGCGCGTGGATGCGCCGCTTCAAGCGCGCGCAGCTGGGCTTTGCCTCCGGCTGGATGCGGGTGCGTGGCAACCGCCGCCGGCGCAACTACGATCGCGGCTTTGTGGTCTCCGATCACGCTGACTGGCCCGACCTGCTGCGCACCATCGCCGAGACCGGCGCCCGCCGCGTCATCGCCACGCACGGCAATACCGATGCGCTGATCCGGTTCCTGCGCGAGCGCGGTGTCGCCGCCGAAGCGTTCGCCACCGGCTACGGGGACGAAGAATGAAACGCTTCGCCGCGCTCTACAGCGAACTCGACCGCAGCACCGCCACCGGCGACAAGCGTGCGGCGTTGGTGCGCTACTTCCAGCAGGCGCCCCCGCACGACGCGGCGTGGGCCCTGTTCCTGCTGGCCGGCGGCAAGGTCACCAGTGCGCGGCAGAAGATCGCCGGCAACGCCGAGCTGCGCGCGTGGGTGGCCGAGATGTCCGACACACCGGCGTGGCTGGTGGACGACAGCTATGACCAGGTTGGCGATCTGGCCGAGACCCTCACCCTGTTGATGGATGATCCGGTGCAGGCCGGTGCGGATATCGCGCTCGCCGACTGGATCGAGCAGAAGCTGCTGCCGGTGGCCAATCAACCCGAGCCGGTGCGCCACGCCACGATCACGCAGGCGTGGCAACAGCTTGCCTTCGACGAGCGGCTGGTGTTCAACAAGCTGCTGACCGGCGCGCTGCGCGTGGGGGTGTCACAGCGGCTGGTGCAGCAGGCACTGGCCGAATGGTCCGGCATCGATATCGCGCGCATCGCCCAGCGCATGCTCGGCAGCTGGGTGCCCACGCCCGGCCTGCTGGCGGCGTTGCTGTCACCGGAAGAGCGGCCGGAAGATCGCCAGCAGCCCTACCCGTTCTTCCTGGCCTCCCCCCTGGAGGCGGAGGTCGACACGCTCGGGCCGATCGACGACTGGCTGGTGGAGTGGAAATGGGACGGTATCCGTCTGCAGGTCCTGCGCCGCCAGGGTGAGGTCGCGCTGTGGTCGCGCGGCGAAGAACGTCTGGATGGCCGCTTCCCGGAGATTGAAGCGGCGGCGATGGCCTTGCCCGATGGCTGCGTGATTGATGGCGAGTTGCTGGCCTGGGCCGACGGCGATGATCTGCCCTTGCCCTTCACCGCGCTGCAGACGCGCATCCAGCGCCTCAAGCCTGGCCCGAAGACGCTGCGCGATACGCCGGTGCGCGTGCTTGCCTACGATCTGCTTGAACTGGGTGGTGACGACCTGCGCGGGTTGCCGCTCTCGCAACGGCGTGCGCGTCTGGCCGAGGTGCTCGCCACGCTGGCGGATCCGCGCCTGATGCTGTCTCCGGCGGTCCGCGTGGCGGATTGGAGCGCGGCGGCCGCACAGCGCGACCTGGCCCGCGAGCGCGGGGTGGAAGGGCTGATGCTCAAACGCAGCGACTCTGTCTACCAGGCCGGGCGCCGACGCGGCGACTGGTGGAAATGGAAGATCGCCCCGCTGACCATCGATGCGGTGATGATCTACGCGCAGTCCGGCCACGGCCGTCGCAGTACGCTCTACACCGATTACACCTTCGGGGTGTGGGACGGCGAAACGCTGGTGCCGGTGGCCAAGGCGTACTCGGGCCTGGACGACAAGGAAATCCTCGCGCTGGACCGCTGGATCCGCGCGAACACGATCGAGCGCTTCGGGCCGGTGCGCAGCGTGCGTGGCGAGCAGGTGTTCGAGCTCGGCTTCGAAGCGGTGAACCGCAGCAAACGGCACAAATCCGGCATCGCCGTACGCTTCCCGCGCATTCTGCGCTGGCGGCATGACAAGCCGGCCAGCGAGGCCGACACGCTGGCCCAGCTGCAGGCGCTGGCGCGGTGACGCGACGCGAGGCCATGGCCCGCCTGACGGCGTGGTTCGCCAGCCTGGGCTGGGCACCGCTGCCCTTCCAGAAAGCGATGTGGCGGCACTACCTGGCCGGCGCGTCCGGCCTGCTGCATACACCGACGGGCAGCGGCAAGACGCTGGCGATGTTCGGTGGGCCACTGCTGCAGGCACTCAACGATCCACCGCCCCGGACCACCCGCGGCCGCGCGAAGACCCCCGTACCCGTCCTGCAGGTGCTGTGGATCACCCCGCTGCGCGCGCTGGCCGCCGACACCGCACGCGCGCTGCGTGAGCCACTGGATGCCCTCGGGTTGGACTGGCAGGTGGGCCTGCGGACCGGCGATGCCAGCGCGCGCGACAAGCGGCTGGCGCGAGAGGGCCGGCTCGATGTGCTGGTCACCACGCCGGAGTCGCTGGCGCTGTTGCTCAGCTATCCCGACACGATGGCGCGCCTGCAGCACCTGCGCTGCGTGGTGGTCGATGAGTGGCACGAACTGCTGGGCAACAAGCGCGGCGTGCTGCTGCAGTTGAATCTGCGCCGCCTGCGCGATGCCCTGCCCGCGCTGCAGGTATGGGGGCTGTCTGCAACGCTGGGCAATCTGGACGAAGCGCGCGAGGTGCTGTTGCCCGACGTGCCCGATGCCCCGCTGGTGGCCGGCGCGCGGCCGCGCCCGGTCAGCGTGGAAACGCTGCTGCCCGCGCAGGGCGAGCGCTTCCCGTGGGCGGGCCATCTGGGCCTGTCACAGCTGCAGCGCGTGCTGGAAAAACTGCTGACGGTGCGTACCAGCCTGCTGTTCACCAACACCCGTGCGCACGCCGAGCTCTGGCATCAGGCGCTGTCTGCGGTGTGGCCGGAAGACCCGGACACGCTCGCGCTGCATCACGGCTCGCTCGACCCGGCGTTGCGCCGCGCGGCCGAAGAAGGCCTGCGCGAGGGCCGGCTGCGCTGCGTGGTGGCCACCTCCAGCCTGGACCTGGGCGTTGATTTCCCCAGTGTCGATCAGGTGCTTCAGATCGGCAGCCCCAAGGGCATCGCACGTTTGCTGCAGCGTGCAGGGCGTGCCAGACATCGCCCCGGCGAATCCGGACACATCGTGTGTGTGCCATCGCATGCGCTGGAGCTGGTCGAGTATGCGGCGGCACGTCGGGCGCTGGCGCAAGGGCACATCGAAGCACGCCGGCCGCTGCGGCTGTCGCTGGATGTATTGGCGCAGCATGCGGTGAGCTGCGCGCTCGGCGGTGGTTTCGATCCCGAGGCGCTGTTCGAGCAGGTGCGGCGGACGCATGCCTTCGCCGCACTGGACCACGCGCACTGGGACGGCGTGCTGGAGTTCATCGTGCAGGGGGGGCGTGCGCTGTCGCAGTACCCGGACTTCCACAAGGTCGTTCGCGACGACGATGGCCTCTATCGCGTGCATGACCGTCGCGTCGCGCTGCGGCATCGACTGTCGATCGGCACCATCACCAGCGATGGCAGCGTCATGGTGCAGTTCCTGCGGGGGGGCCGGCTTGGCGCGGTGGAGGAACAGTTCCTCAGCCGGTTGCGCCCGGGCGATCGCTTCCAGTTCGCCGGCCGCCTGCTGGAACTGGTGCGCCTGGAGAATCTGACCGCCTACGTGCGCGTGGCGCGCAGCGGCGACGGGGTGGTGCCGCGCTGGCAAGGCGGTCGGCTGCCGCTGTCGGAGGCGCTCGGGCATGAAATGGAAACGGTGCTGGCCAGCCCACCCGAGAGCCCGGAGATGCAGTGGCTGGCCCCATTGTTGTCGCTGCAGACGCGCCTGTCCGCACTGCCCGCACCGGATCGGCTGCTGGTGGAACACGTCCGCCGCCGCGAAGGCCAGTTCGTGTTCGTGTATCCCTTCGCAGGGCGCCAGGTCAATGAAGGGCTGGCCGCGTTGATGGCGATGCGCTGGACGCGGCTGCAGGCCAACACGTTCGGCTATGCGGCCAATGACTATGGCTTCGTACTGGCACCCGCGCGCGCTGTCGAGATTGACGCGGCACGCCTGCGTGCGCTGCTCGATCCGGAGGGGCTGCTCACGGATCTGCGCGAGAGCCTCAACCTGGGCGAACTCGCACGACGCCAGTTCCGCGACATCGCACGCGTGTCCGGCATGCTGGTGCCCGCGTTGCCAGGACGCACCCCGCGCAGCCTGCGTCAGCTGCAGGCCTCCAGCGGGCTTCTGTACGACGTGCTGCGCCAGCACGATCCGGATCACATTCTGCTGACACTGGCCGAACACGAAGTGCTGCACGATCAGCTTGATCTTGGCAGTCTGGCCACGACCCTGTCGTCCTGCCAGGCACGCACCCTGAGTCTGCAGCACCCGACCAGCCTGGGGCCGCTGTCCTTCCCGCTGTGGGCCGAACGGCTGCGCGGTCAGTTCAGCAACGAAGACTGGAAAACCCGCGTACTGCGCGCGGCACAGCAACTGGAGAAACGTCATGGCGCCTGAGCTGCCGATCACCCTCGCCGGCGAAACGGTGCACCTGCTGGGCGCGCGTGCGATGTACTGGCCTGCGCGGCACGGTTTGTTGATCGCCGATCTGCATCTGGGCAAGGCCGATCTGTTCCGGCGCGCAGGCATCGGGCTGCCCCGGGGTGGCACGCAGGATGATCTGGAGCAGTTGGGCCGGTTGGTGCAGCAGCACGAGGTGCGCCACCTCTGGATTCTGGGCGATGTGCTGCATGGCGCAGCCCATCGCGCGGCGTGGTACCGCCAGTGGCAGGGCTGGCGCGAGCAGCATCCGGACCTGTGGATCGGCGCGCTTGAAGGCAATCACGATCGCGTGCTGCCCAAGGCAGACCTGGGTATCGAGTTGCTCGGCGAACGTGTGCAGGAAGGCCCCTTCCTGCTCCGTCATGCACCACAGCCGCATCCGGGGCTGCACGTGCTGTGTGGCCATCTGCATCCACTGGCACGCCTGCCGGGCATGCAGCGGCGCTGGCCGGCGTTCTGGTTGCGCGAGAGACTGACGATACTGCCGGCGTTCTCCCGGTTCACCGCAGGCATTGCGCCCGTCATGGACGCCGGAGAACGCTTGGTGGCCTGCGTCGAAGACCAGGCCATCGCACTGCCGGCGCGCTAGCCTGGCCAGCGCGCAACGGCATGCACCACCATGCTCAGGCGGCCGACGCGACCAGCAGGTCCGGCATCAACCGGATATCCGGTGCATTCGGATTGGGACGCACCGGTTGCCGCTGGATCGCGGTCAGCATGTCGTGTGCGGCGGCACGGATGCGCGGGTGGTGCTCCGGCGCGGCGTGGGTAATGAGGCTGGTGACATGGAATTCGAACACGTCTTCCATCACATCCGGCTGATCCTCATGCAGCATCTGCAGTAGTCCGCGAAGTTTGCGGATTTCACTTTCCAGAGTTTCGGCCGAGAACAGCATTTCAATCTCCTTGGGTTGCGATCGGTCCAAAGGACCGTGAGTCGCAAACGCAGCCCCACAGTACCACCGGTCGGTGGCGCTGCTCTTGGCGATCAGGAATCGGACAGAGCACCAGCGGAAGCAACATGACGCGTTTCGAACACGCACACGCCTGCTGCGTTTGCCTGAGTGTTGTCCCATGTGGGCGGTGAGTCCACCGTCAATGAATGTTATTCACACCTTCACATCGCCGCGCATGCGCTGCTACGCGGGGTTATCAGCTGATGCGATCACGCGCGTTTGCGTCGTTCAATGCAGCCAGCAAACCCGCCGACAACGGCAAGCGGCCCAGCCAACCGCGCTGCGTGCCACTGAGCACGCGCAACATATGACCGCGCCCCCCCGGCACACGCCCCATCGGCTGGAACAGCACATCGCGCGCACGCGCCAGCCCATCATGATCGGACTGGAACAACGGCGTCAGCCATCGGCTCCAGTACTGGTAGATCGCCACGTGGGCGCGCCGTTGCCCCTCGTAGGCCTGCAGTGCCGCCTCCAACACCCCGTGCGTGCGCAGGGCGTCACGCAGGGCCAGTGCGTCCATCAGCGCCATGTTCACCCCCTGCCCCAGCTGCGGGCTCATCGCATGCGCGGCGTCGCCGGCCAGCACCAGCCGCTCGCGATGCCAGCGCGACATCACCGCATCGCGATAGCCGGCGCGGGCCAGCTGACCCGGTTCCGTCACGCCGGCGAGGCGCTCGTGCGCCTGCGGCCACAGCGTGGCGATCTCGTCGAGCCAGCGGGCCATGCCGTCACGCTCCCACTGTGCGAAGCGGTCACGTGGCAGGCTCCAGAAGAAACTCAGCTGTGGCACATCATTGCCCGGCCGGGTCCCTACCGGCAGCAGCCCGATCATCTTGCGCGCGGCCACATAGCGTTGCCGCAGTTCATCCACGTGCGGCCAGTCGCCGCGCGGCAGCAGGCACCACAGCGCGCCCCACGGGTATTCGCGCTCCAGCGAGGTGCCCTGCACCTGCGCGCGCAGCGAGGACGCCGCACCATCGGCAGCAATCACCAGATCGTACGGCCCGTGCCAGCGCCCGTCTGCGTCACGCACGCGCCCCTGCGCGGTGTCCACCTCGACGATGGCGGTACCGGCCTGCAGGTTGCCGGGCTGCTCCCACGCCTCGGCCAGCAGCGAGAACAACGCGCCCCGTTGCATGCCCACCCCAAGCAACCGCTCATCGAGCTGCGCATAACGCATGTCCATCACCGCGCGTCCGCACGGCGTCTCGCCGTACAGCCGACGCACGCTGGCGCCGTGGCGCAGCACATCGGGCAGCAGCCCCATCTGCCAAAGCACGTCCAGGCCGCTGGGCTGCAGCAGGAACCCGGCGCCGACCGGACCAGGCGTGGCGGCACGCTCGAACACGTGCACGTCGTGATGATCACGTGAAAGCAGGATCGACAACGCCTGCCCGGCGGTGCCGTAGCCGACGATGGCGATGGTGCGACGTGGAGACATGCGCGTACTCACTGATGAAAAAAAACCCCGCCGAAGCGGGGTTTTCAATGCGCAGCTGAAAAAATCACTCAGCCGGCACGATGTTCGAGGCTTGGGCGCCCTTCGGGCCCTGGGTCACGTCATAGGTGACCTTCTGGCCTTCCTGCAGACTGCGGAAGCCCTTGGAGTTGATCGCGGAGAAGTGCGCGAAGACGTCGGCGCTGCCGTCCTCCGGCGAGATAAAGCCAAATCCCTTGGCGTCGTTGAACCACTTGACGGTACCGTTCGGCATGGTGATGCGAGACCTTCTTCTATGAATGGGTGGTGTACGCTCAACCAGCGCACTGGCGGAGTATGCAAACCTTGTACCGGAATGACAATCACCCCCGTGCCAATTCACCGATCAATTCGGGCAGGCCGGAGGAGGCAGCGTCCACATTGGCCAGCACTTCGGCCATCGTGATTTCATCGCCATCGCCACAGCCGGCGGCCCAATTGGCCACAATCGCCAGGCACGCATAGTCCAGGCCAAGCTCACGCGCCAGGCTCGCTTCGGGCATGCCGGTCATGCCGACCAGATCACAGCCATCACGACGCATCCGCGCGATTTCCGCGTTGGTTTCCAGACGCGGGCCCTGGGTGGCGCCGTAGCAGCCGCCATCCTGCAGGCGCACGCCGGTCACCTTCGCCGCGGCCAGCACCTTGCTGCGCAGCATCGGCGTGTACGGATGGCCGAAGTCCACGTGCAGCACGTCGGTGCCCGGTTCTTCGCACAGGGTGGAGATGCGGCCCCAGGTGTAATCGATCAACTGGTCCGGGCAGGCCAGCACGCGCGGGCCGAAGTGCTCGGTGATGCCGCCGACGGTGTTCAGCGCAAGCACGCGCTGCGCACCGATCTGCTGCAGCGCGGCGAGATTGGCGCGGTAGTTGATCTTGTGCGGCGGCAGCGAATGGCCTTCGCCATGACGCGCCAGGAAGGCCACGCGCTGGCCCAGCAGCGTGCCGACGCGGATCGGACCGGACGGGGTCCCGTAGCGCGTCTCGATCTGGTGGCTGCTCACGTCGTCGAGCTGGGCCAGCTTGTAGACGCCGGTGCCGCCGATGACGGCCAGGGAAATGTGTTCCATCATTCCTTCATCGCGTAGATGGCGGGCACGCAGCGCAGCGTCTCGTTGACGTCCATGCCGAAACCGAACACATAGCGGTCCGGCAGATCGATGCCGGCGTAGTCGGCCTTGACGTCCGGCAGCGCGCGGTCGTGCAGCTTGACCGTCAGCGCGGCGATACGCACATCGGTGGCGCCCTGCTCCAGGCACCAGGTACGCACGCCCTGCAGCGTGTAGCCCTCATCGAGGATGTCATCGACCAGCAGCACGCGGCGGCCGAACAGCGCGGTGGCCGGCTTGTGCTTCCAGACCAGGTCGCCGCCGGTGGTCTCACCGCGGTAACGGGTGGCGTGCAGGTAATCGAACTGCACGTCCTGGCCGCGTGCGCCCAGTTCCAGCGCGAGCTGGCCGGCGAACGGCAGCGCGCCGTGCATGATCGACAGGAACAGCGGGACCTCGCCCTTGTAATCGCGCGCGATGGCGTCGGCGATGCCAGCGATGGCCTTGTCGATGGTGGGACGGTCGACCAGCAGGTCGGCCTGGGCCAGGGCCTGGGAAATGGTGAGGTTGGGCATCAGACGGTTCTTCCAAGGGTGTCAAGCAAACGGGATTGGGTGGTGCCATGGCGGGAATCGGCCAACAGGCCGTCCCAGCCCAGCGCGCCGCGGCCGATCAGGCCAAGCAGCGCAGCGGTGTTGAGGGTGCGGCCTTCGACCGCGCGCAGTGATTCTTCCACCAGTTCGGGGTGGCAGACCAGCACCACGTCGCAGCCGGCATCCAGATGCGCGTCCACGCGCGCCTTCACGCCACCGGCGGAGAACGAGGCGGCCATGCCGATGTCATCGGAGAAGACCACGCCACGGAAGCCCATCTCCTCGCGCAGGATCTGCTGGATCCAGCGCGGCGAGTAGCCGGCCGGTTCCGGCGCGACCTGCGGGTAGACCACGTGCGCCATCATCACCGCATCGGCGCCGGCAGTGATGCCGGCCGCGAACGGGATCAGGTCCAACGCGCGCAGTTCATCGAGCGAACGCGGGTCGCTGGCATCGTGGAAATGGGTATCTTCCAGCACGGTGCCGTGCCCGGGGAAATGCTTGAGCGTGGCGGCCATGCCGACACTGTGCATGCCGCGCACATAGGCGGCGGTGAATGCAGCGACGACCTGCGGGTCCGCGCTGAACGCGCGATTGCCGATGGCCAGGTTGCCACGGCCCAGATCGACCACCGGGGCGAAGCTGAGGTCCACACCGCTGGCGCGTACTTCGCTGGCCATCAGCCAGGCATGCTGCTCGGCCAGGGCCAGCGCAGCCTCGGGATCGGTGGCATACAGGGCGTCGAAGCCCTGCAGCGGCGGCAGCGCGCTGTAACCCTCACGGAAGCGCTGCACGCGGCCGCCTTCCTGGTCCACGCAGATCAGCTGCGGGCGCGGTGCGGCGGCGCGGATGGCCGCCGACAGCTCGGCCACCTGCTCGCGCGAGGCGAAATTGCGCTTGAACAGGATGACGCCGGCCACGGCGTCGTGCTGCAGCCACTCGCGTTCCTGGGCGGTGAGTTCGGTCCCGGCAACGCCGATCACGAGCATGAGGTGTCTCCAATACGGGGCGCCACCATGGCGCACTGCCGCATTGTCGCAGAACCCGCGCGCAGCGTCAGACCTCGCAGCCGTCCGGGCCGCAGCCATCACCGTGCCCGGCAGCCCCTGCGGGCGGGCCTTCCGCTGCGATCTGCCGCAACGCCTGGGCGAAGGCCTCGGCCGGCTGGGCGCCCTGGATGGCGTACTGATCGTTGATGACAAAGGTGGGCACCGATTGAATACCCAGTGCCTGCGCCTGGGCAAGCTGAGCCTGGATCTCCTCCAGCCCTTCCTCACCGGCCAGCAACGCCGTGATGCGCTCGGCGCTGAGGCCGCCGGTGGCGCCCGCGGCGATCAGGGTCTGCGGGTCGGCCAGATTGCGGCCCTCCACGAAATGCGCGCGGAACAGCGCTTCGCCGACCGCCGCTTGGACGCCTTCACGCCCGGCCAGCCACATCAACCGATGTGCGGGCAGCGTGGTGACCCGGACCTGGCCTTGGTCGAAATCCATCGGCAGGCCTTCAGCGCGCGCGGCGGTCTGGGTCTGGGTCAGGATCTGCTGGGTGCGCTCGGCGCTGCCGAACTTGGCCACGTAGGCCTCGCGCAGCGGCACGGGGGTCGTGCCCGCGTCGGGATCCAGCTGGAAGGGGTGCCAGTGCACCTCCACCTCGGGGGCGTCTTCACCCAACAGCGCCAGGCCCTGCTGGAACCGGTGCTTGCCGATCCAACACCAGGGGCACACCACATCCGACCAGATATCGATTTTCATCTGGCCAGATTGTGGGTGCTGCGAGGCGTTTACAAGGTCTGCCGGTCAGCCGCGTTCAGCGCTGGACCAGCGCGAGAAGGGATGCGCAGCCAGCGCCAGGTTGTAGTAGCGGACCTGATCGGTGACTTCAGCGCCGGCCCAGCCGGGCAGCGTGATCGCCTGATCGGCATGCTCGAGCTCGACTTCGGCCACCACCAGCCCGGCGTTCTCGCCCAGGAACTCGTCCACCTCCCAGAGCAGCCCGTCGTGCTCGACCAGGTGTCGGCGCTTGTCGATCAGCCCACCGACACACAGCGCCAGCAGCGCGCGCGCATCCTCCACCGGAATCGGATAATCGAACTCCTGCCGGGTGTGCCCGATCTCGCGCGATTTCATGTTGAGGAAGGCCTGCCCGCCTTGGATGCGCACGCGCACCGAGGCCTTCTGTGCGCCGCTGTCCAGCGAGGCGGTGTCGTTGAGATAACCCTGCGCCATCGGGATGACGGCGTGTGCGGCGGTGCGCCAGTCGTCGCCGGTAACGAGGTATTTGCGTTCGATTTCAATGCCCATGTCCACAGTATGCGGCGATCAAGGCACTGCGGCCACGCCCGGCTTCTATACTGGTCGGCTGCCCTGCCTGGACGCGCGATGAAACCCCTCTTCCCCACCCTGTTGCTGACCCTGCTGCCACTGCCCGGGGTCGCCGCGACGCCACCGGCACCTGCGCAGATAGAAGCGGCGATCATGGCCATGATCGAGGCCGAGAAGAAGCCGGCGGCCTCCGCGCAGGATCTGCTGCTGCAGTCGATGTTCACCCCGCGCGGGTTCGAGCATGGGCCGTGCTTTGCCAGCACAACGATCACCGGTGCCTACGAGTGTCTGGTCGGCATGGAGATCGGGCTCAAGAACCGCTACCGGATGCTGCGCTTCGTTCCGCAGGGTATGGGGTGGGCGATGCAGCGGGCCGATGTCGATGCGCCGGTTCCCCCGCGCGAGCGTGTCCGCGAACTGCTCATCGAACAGCTCGGTCATCGTGCCGCATCCATCACCGATGCCGCCGCCCGCGACGAACTGCGCGCCTTCCAGCAGCGCGTGCAGATCCTTGCGGTCGACGACTGCGAACTGCACAGCACGCAGTCGCCGGACATCCGCTGCGATATCACCGCGGGGGATGACATCGAGCGCGGCACCTACCCGCAGACCTATGTGTTCGACGCACAGGGCCAGTGGCAGAACGCCGCACCGGGGAACGGCCGGTAAGCGCGAACGCCGTCAGCGCTTTTCGAACACCGCGATGCTTTCCACGTGCGCGGTATGCGGGAACATGTCCATCGCGCCAGCCGAGACCAGGGTGAAGCCCTGTTCGTTGACCAGGTAGCCGGCGTCGCGCGCCAGCGAGCCGGGATGGCAGCTCACGTAGACGATCCGCTTGAACTGCTTCAGCGGCAGCTGCTGCAGCACTTCGATGGCGCCCGAGCGCGGCGGATCCAGCAGCAGCTTGTCGAAGCCCTGGCGCATCCACGGGGTCTGGCGCTGGTCCTGGGTCAGGTCCGCTGCGTAGAACTCGGCATTCTCCAGCCCGTTGCGCACGGCGTTCTCTTTCGCACGCGCCACCAGGCCGGCGTCACCTTCCACACCGACCACGTTGCGTACGGTGCGCGCCAACGGCAGGGTGAAGTTGCCCAGCCCGCAGAACAGATCCAGCACGCGCTCGTCCGGACCGGCATCTAGCAGGGCCAGCGCGTGAGCGATCATCTGCACATTGAGCTTGGCGTTGACCTGGATGAAGTCCAGCGGGCGGAACGCCAGCTCGACATCCCACGGTGCCAGCTTGAACGACAGCGGCACCTCGGCCGGCCACAGCGGGTGGACCGACTCCACGCCGCCGGGCTGCAGCGAGATCGCGAAGCCGTGTTCCTGGCCGAAGGCGGTCCATGCGGCGCGGTCAGCGTCGCTGAGCGGCTGCATGTGACGGATGGTCAGCATGATCGCGTCATCGCCAGCGATGAATTCGATCTGGGGGATATCGCGTTTGCCATCGAGGGTTTCGATGAACTCGGCCAGCACGCCCACCTTCATGCCGATTTCCGGGATGACGGTCAGGCACTGGCTCAGGTCCGCGACGAAACGCGGGTCCTGCTCACGGAAGCCGACCAGGGTCTTGTCCTTCTTTTCGACGCGGCGCACCGAGAAGCGCCCTTTGCGGCGGTAACCCCAGCTGTCGCCGACCAGCGGCGGCAGCAGGGTGCCGGGACTGACGTGACCGATCCGGGTCAGGTTGTCGATCAGCACCCGTTGCTTGGCCACGATCTGCTGCGACTCCTCCAGGTGCTGCAGCACGCAGCCGGCGCAGACGCCGAAGTGCGGGCAGCGCGGGGTCACCCGCTGCGGCGAGGCCTGGACGACCTCGATGGTCCGGGCTTCATCGAAATGACGATTGCGCGCGGTCGGCTCCGCGGTCACCACTTCACCCGGCAGCGCGCCGGTGATGAAGGTGACCTTGCCGCCTTCGCCGTCGCGGCGGGCAACGCCACGGCCGTCATGGCTGAGGTCGAGGATGTCGGTCTGGAAGGGGGTACGGTCGAGTCGGGAGCGGGTTCGGGCCACGTGGCAACAGGCTGCGGGCAAAAAGGGTGCGTATTGTCGCAGATACCAACTGCCAACTGACTCGCCGCCCGCTGAAACCGCTTGCAGGCGGGGACTTCGCGTTTACTATGGAGGCAGCTGACATGGAGGCAGCCCAAATGCAGATGACCCCGAGGGATCCCATGCCCCGATTCCTGCTCGTCGAGGACGACACCATCAGCCGCGGCTTCTTCAAGGCCGCGCTGGAAACCCTGCCGGCGCAGGTGGATACCGCCGATTCCCTCGCCACGGCCATGGACCGCGCCCGCGGCAACCAGCACGACCTGTGGCTGATCGATGTGAACCTGCCCGACGGCAATGGCACCCAGCTGCTGCAGGAACTGCGCCGCTCGCGGCCGGACACCCCGGCGCTGGCGCATACCGCCGATGGCGATACCTCGATCCATTCGCGCCTGCGCGATGCCGGCTTCAGTGAAACCCTGGTCAAACCGCTGAGCCGCGAGCATCTGCTCAAGGCCGTCCGCCGCGCCCTGGTGCATACGGCGGGCAGCCTGTCCGCCCCACCCGTTGCCGAGTCCGAGGAGACCGAGGGCGAGCGCCAGGACTGGGATGAAACCACCGCCCTGGCTGCGCTGAATGGGCAGCGCCACCACCTGATCGCGCTGCGCGAACTGTTCCTGGCCGAGTTGCCCGGCGTGCGCGATGCGGTGGCCCAGGCCCTGCGCGAGGACGATGTGCGGGCCCTGCGCGGGCAGTTGCATCGGCTGCAGGCCAGCTGCGGGTTCGTCGGCGCCGCACGCCTGGCGCGGGCCGTCCGTCAGCTGCACCAGGCGCCGGAGTCGACCGGTGCGCAGAGCCGCTTCCGCGTCGCGGTCGACGCCCTGCTGCAGTGAGCACGGGGCGGCAGCCGGAGCACCGGCGCCGCATAAGTCACCCCGCAACGAGGCCGCGGCCCGCCAGCGCCTACGTGCGCCGCCGGGCCAGGTCCTCCAGCATTTCCCAGGATTTCAGCCCCCGCCCGCCCAGATGGTGCATCAGCACCGCGCGGATCGGCCGGCGCAGGCTGCCCAGATCCTCGGCACCGGGCATTTCATCGGCGGCCAACGCCAGCAGCGCGCTGCCGGTGGCCGTGCCCCGGCGTTGATCCACGCCGCGGTCGCTGAGCAGCCGGCGTGGCCCCTCCTGCGGATCCAGCTCATAGCGCGCCGCCGGGTCGACCGGCTCCTCATCACTGCCATGCAGCAGATCGAAACCGAAGCCCAAGGCCTCCAGCAGGTCACGCTCGAAACGACGCAGGGTCCACGCTAACGGTTCACCATCGCGCAGCCGCGCACGCACCTGCGCGTAATGGTCGTAGAGTTCGGGCAGCGGATCCTGGCGGGGCGCCAGCCGCATCATCAGTTCGTTGATATAGAAGCCGGCCAGCATCGCCTCGCCGGTCAGCCGCGGCGCGGCGTCCAACGCCTCGGCACCGCGCAGCTGGGCCAGTTCGCCCCGCTGCACGGCAGTCAGGCGGATCCACTGCAGCGGCTGCAGGGCAGCGCGCAGCGCTTGGCTGCGCGGGCTGGATACGCCGCGCGCCAGCACCCCGATGCGGCCGTACTGCTCGGTCAGCACCTCCACCAGCAGGCTGGTTTCCCGCCAGGCCCGGGCGTGCAATACGAACGCAGGCTCATCCTCGATGCGCATGGCTCAACCGCCCGGGGTCGGGATGGCCGGCTTATTCGTAGCCGAACGCCTTGAGCGCGGCTTCGTCGTCGGACCAGCCTTCGCGCACGCGCACCCAGGTTTCCAGGAAGACCTTGGCACCGAACAGGCGCTCCATCTGCAGGCGCGACTTGGCGCCGATTTCCTTCAGGCGGGTGCCGGCCTTGCCGATCACGATCGCCTTCTGGCCTTCGCGTTCGACCCAGATCACCGCGCCAATGCGCAGCAGGTTGCCGTCTTCGACAAAGCGCTCGATCTCGACCGTGGTCGCATACGGCAGCTCTTCGCCCAGCTGGCGCATCAACTGCTCGCGGACCAGTTCACCGGCGAGGAAGCGCTGGCTGCGGTCGGTGATCTCATCCTCGCCGAACATCGGCGGGGCTTCCGGCAACAGCTTCATCAGGTCGCGGACCAGCGATTCCAGACCGTTGCGCTTCTGCGCCGAGATCGGGTGCACCGCCGCGAACGTGCGGCCTTCGGTGACCTGCTGCAGGAACGGCAGCAGGGCGCCCTTGTCCTTCAGGCGGTCGATCTTGTTGACCACCAGCACCACCGGGATGCCCGAGTCGCTGAGCACGTTGAAGGCCAGGGTGTCTTCGTCATCCCAGCGGCCGGCCTCGATCACCAGCATGCCGGCGTCCACGCCCTCGAGCGAGCCGCGCGCGGCGCGGTTCATCACCCGGTTCATGGCGCGCTTCTGCGCGCGGTGCAGGCCGGGGGTATCGACCAGCACGATCTGGCCTTCCGGGTAGCTGGCAATACCCAGCAGCCGGTGCCGCGTGGTCTGCGGGCGATTGGAGACGATGCTGACCTTGGCGCCCACCAGGGCGTTGGTCAGGGTGGATTTGCCGACGTTGGGGCGACCGATGACGGCCACGCTGCCGGAACGATGGGGGGTTGCTTCGTTCACTTGGAATCCAGTTGCTCAAGGGCGGCCGCAGCCGCTTGTTGTTCGGCCAGCCGTCGCGAGGCACCTTCGCCTTCGGTGCTGACAGCGGGGTCGGTTACGCCGCAGCGTACCCGGAAGGTCTTGGCGTGATCGTCACCCGATTCTGACACCAGCTCATACAGCGGCAGCGCCTTCTGTCGGGCCTGCAGCCATTCCTGCAGGCGGGTCTTGGGGTCTTTCTCGGGCTTGCCGGTGGCCGGCAGGGCCTGCATCGAGGCCAGGAACCACGGCAGCACCACGGTCTGGCAGACGGCAAAACCGGCATCGAGGTAGATCGCTGCGACCACTGCTTCCAGCGCATCGGCCAGGATGGAGTCGCGGCGGTGGCCGCCGGTCTTCATCTCGCCGGGGCCCAGGATCAGGCGATCGCCCAGCTGCAGCTCACGCGCGATCACTGCCAGCGCGCCTTCGCGCACCAGCTCGGCGCGGGCGCGGGTCAGCGCGCCTTCGTCAGCCTTGGGCCAGCGTTCGTACAGCGCCTGGGCGACCATCATGTTGACGATGCTGTCGCCGAGGAATTCCAGCCGCTCGTTGTTGGGCGAGCCGGCGCTGCGATGCGTCAAGGCCTGCTTGAGCAGGCCCGGATCGTTGAAGGCGTGACCAATCAGGTCACCGCGTTGGAAGGTCTTAGTCGGCACCGCTACGGGTCAATTCCTGGTTTGAATCAAATTTGCCCACTACGTCCAGATTGCCGATCAGTTCACGGCGCACTTCGTAGTAGACCTTCATGTTCCAGCCGCCATCGATGCGATCAAACTTCACGTTGGCAGGCTTCACGTTCTCGGAGTAATTGATGTACAGGCGCTTGAAGAACATGTCCTGCACGCGGCGCGGCTCCATGTTGCCCACGCCGGGCTCCTTGGCCAGGCTTTTCATCGCCGAACGTACGGCGTAGTACTCCTGGTACATCGGGAACAGCTTCATGCCGATGTACAGGCCAAAGGCGACCACGATCAGCACCACCAGGAACGAGGTCAAGGTGATGCCGCGCTGCGATGTCATGCTCTTCATTGCGTTTCTCCCCAGATACGCGTGTGCCATGAATCAATGGATGGCCGTACCGATCCGCGACGGTTCAAAACCGTCCTTGCAGAACCAGCCCGAGCAGTTCAGCCAGATCAGGAAGGCCTTGCCACGGAGATTCTCCTCCGGCAGCAGGCCCCAGAAGCGGCCGTCGTCACTATTGTCGCGGTTGTCGCCCATGACCAGGTACTTGCCGGCCGGCACGGTCCACTGGCCCTGCCCGCGTGCGTAATCGGTCTCGAGCACGGTGTGGGTGCGGCCCGGCAGGTGCTCGACCAGCAGCGAGCTGCCCTCGCCCTGGCCGCTGTGACCGGCGTACAGGCCCTTGTTGTCGTACGTGACCGGCTCGCCGTTGAGGATCAGGCCGTTGCCCTGGAATTCGATCTGGTCACCCGGCACGCCGATCACGCGCTTGATGAAGTTCTCGCCCTTGGCCGGATCGTTGTCCGAATGGCCCGGGAAATGGAACACCACCACATCGCCACGCTTGGGCTCGCCGAACGGCACCACCTTGGCGTTGTTCAGCGGCAGGCGCAGGCCGTAGGAGAACTTGTTGACCAGGATGAAATCGCCGATCAGCAGGTTGGGCATCATCGAGCTGGACGGGATCTTGTACGGCTCGGCGATGAAGCTGCGCACCACCAGCACGATCGCCAACACCGGGAAGAACGCCCGTGCGTAATCGACCATCACCGGCTCGGTATCCAGCAGGCCGGCACGCTGGGCGCGGCGCTTGGCGAAGTACAGCTTCTCGCCCAGCAGGATCAGGCCCGAGGCCAGCGTCAGTACGACCAGGAGGAGCTCAAACAATTTCATGCAGTGTCCTTGGGAACGATTGCAGCGGTGTGGTGTGCCCCTGCGCGTCCGGCGACACCGATCCGGTGCCGCCTGCCGCTGCCGGGAAAGCCATCCGGCCTTACTTGTCCATCTGCAGCACGGCCAGGAAGGCTTCCTGCGGGATTTCCACGCGGCCGACCTGCTTCATGCGCTTCTTGCCTTCCTTCTGTTTTTCGAGCAGCTTCTTCTTGCGCGAAACGTCGCCACCATAGCACTTGGCCAGCACGTTCTTGCGCATGGCCTTGACCGTGGTGCGCGAGATGATCTGCGAGCCGACGGCGGCCTGGATGGCCACGTCGAACTGCTGGCGCGGGATCAGTTCCTTCATCTTCTCGCACAGCTCGCGGCCGCGGCGGTCGGCATGGCTGCGGTGCACGATCAGCGACAGCGCATCGACCTTGTCGCCGTTGATCAGCACGTCCACGCGGACGAACGGGCCGGCATCGAAGCGCACGAAGTGATAGTCCAGCGAGGCATAGCCACGGCTGACCGACTTGAGCTTGTCGAAGAAGTCCAGCACCACTTCGGCCATCGGCAGCTCATAGCTGATCTGCACCTGGCTGCCCAGGTAGTTGATGCCGATCTGGCTGCCGCGCTTTTCTTCGCACAGCTTGATGATGTTGCCGATGTACTCCTCGGGGGTGAGCACGTTGGCGCGGATGATCGGCTCGCGGATCTCATCGACCATGTTCACCGGCGGCAGCTTGGCCGGGTTGTCCATGTTGATGATGCTGCCGTCGGTCTTGAGCACTTCATAGACCACGGTCGGCGCGGTGCTGATCAGGTCCAGGTTGTACTCGCGCTCCAGGCGCTCCTGCACGATTTCCATGTGCAGCATGCCCAGGAAGCCGCAACGGAAGCCAAAGCCCATCGCCTCGGAGCTTTCCGGCTCGAAACGCAGCGCGGCATCGTTCAGGCGCAGCTTGTCCAGCGCTTCGCGCAGGTCCGGGTAATCCTCGGCATCGACCGGGAACAGGCCGGCGAACACGCGCGGCTGCATTTCCTGGAAGCCCGGCAGCGGCTTGGCGGCCGGATCGGCGGCCAGGGTCAGGGTGTCACCGACCGGCGCACCGTGCACGTCCTTGATGCTGGCCGTCACCCAGCCCACCTCACCGGCGTTCAGTGCCGGCAGCACCTTGCGCTTGGGGGTGAACACGCCGACGTTGTCGACCTGGTGATTGCGGCCGGTGGACATCACCTGCAGCTTGTCGCCGGCCTTGATCTGGCCCTGCATCACGCGCACCAGCGAGACCACGCCGAGGTAATTATCGAACCACGAGTCGATGATCAGCGCCTGCAGCTTGTCGGTATCGCGCGGCACCGGCGGCGGAATGCGATGCACGATCGCCTCCAGCACGTCGCCCACGTTCAGTCCGGTCTTGGCACTGACCGCCACCGCATCGGTGGCATCGATGCCGATCACGGCCTCGATCTCGGCCTTGGCACGGTCGATGTCGGCGGTGGGCAGGTCGATCTTGTTGATCACCGGCACCACTTCCAGCCCCTGCTCGACCGCCGTGTAGCAGTTGGCGACGGACTGCGCTTCCACGCCCTGGGCCGCATCGACCACCAGCAGCGCGCCTTCGCAGGCGGCCAGCGAGCGGCTGACTTCATAGGAGAAGTCGACATGCCCGGGGGTGTCGATGAAGTTCAGGTGGTAGGTGTGGCCGTCTTTGGCGACATACGGCAGCGAGACCGACTGGGCCTTGATGGTGATGCCACGCTCGCGCTCGATCGGGTTCGAGTCGAGCACCTGCGCCTCCATCTCACGGGCCTGGAGGCCGCCGCAAAGCTGGATGATGCGATCGGCCAGCGTGGACTTGCCGTGGTCGACGTGGGCGATGATGGAGAAGTTGCGGATGAACCGCATCGAATCAGAAGACATAGGTGGCGGCGGCGCGTCGCGTCGTCAGGATGACTGCGGATTATCGCATGGCCGGCCCGGTCCCGCGTGCGGCCGCCCGCGATTGGCGTGATCGGCCCGCCAGAAACGACCGGGCCCGCCGAAGCGGGCCCGGAAACGCAAGCGGGGCGGGGCTTACTGCCCAGCCTTCACCGGCACGAAGGCGCTGTTGCCATTGGCGCGGACCAGCAGCATGACCACATCGCCCTTGCTGTAGCCGGCCAGCGCCTTGTTCAGCGCGGCCACACTGCCCACCGGCGTCCGGCCCACCTGCAGCACCACCATGCCCTGGGACAGGCGGGCGTCCCGTGCCGACTGACCGGTGACCCGGGTGATGCGCACGCCCTCGCCCGAGGCCAAGCCCAGCTGCTGGCGTTGCGGCGCGGTCAGATCGGCCACTTCCAGACCCAGCAGGGCATTGGCGCCGGTTTCCGGCTTGGCCGCGTCGGCCGTCTGGGGCGCGTTGCCGCGTTCGGCGTCCTCGGCCAACTCGGTCAGCGTGGCGGTGATCTCGCGTTCCTTGCCCTCACGCAGCACGACGATGCGCACCTTGGTTCCCGGCGGCAGGGCACCGATCAGCGGCGGCAGGTCGCTGGACACGTTGATCGGCGTGCCGTTCACCGACCGGATGACGTCACCGACCTCCAGGCCGGACTTGGCTGCGGCGCTGCCGGGAACCAGCTGGTTCACCAACGCGCCCCGGCTGTCGGGCAGCTTGAAGCCCTGCGCGACATCGGCCGTGACGGCCCCGACCATGGCCCCCAGCTGGCCGCGACTGACCCGGCCAGTCTTCTTGATCTGTTCGACCGCGCCCATGGCCAGGTCGATCGGGATCGCGAAGCTGATGCCCATGTAGCCGCCGGAGGCGGAGAAGATCTGCGAGTTGATGCCGACCACTTCACCACGGGTATTGAGCAGCGGGCCACCGGAATTGCCCTGGTTGATGGCCACGTCGGTCTGGATGAAGGGGACGTAGCGCTGATCGGCGCCACCGGTGCTGCGGCCGACCGCGCTGACCACGCCGGCGGTAACCGAATGATCCAGGCCGAACGGCGAACCGATCGCGACGACCCACTGGCCCGGCTTGAGGGTGTTGGAATCCCCCACACGGACGGTCGGCAGATTCTTGCCGTCGATCTTGAGCAGCGCAACGTCGTACTGCTGATCGCTGCCGATCACCTTGGCGGTGAACTCGCGGCGGTCGCCGAGCTTGACCTTCACTTCGCTGGCGTCGGCAACCACGTGATAGTTGGTCAGCACATAGCCATCTGCCGAGATGATGAAGCCCGACCCCATGCCACGGCCCTGGATGCGCGGGCTGTCGTCCTGGCCACCGGGGCCCTGCCCCGGCATCTGGAAGTCCGGGCCGAAGAAGCGGCGGAAGAACTCGGGCATTTCATCGTCGCCGCCCGGGCCCATGGTCCGGGCCTGGCGGTTGCTGCGCACAATGGTGGTTTCGACATTGACCACGCCCGGCCCGACCTGTTCGACCAGGTTGGTGAAGTCCGGCAGGCCATTGACCAGTTGCGGCGCAGGCGCCCGTGGTGCCGCGGCGGCCGGTGCCGCTGGAGTCGCAGGCGATGGCGATGGCGACTGAGCGCAGGCCACCAGCGGCAGGGTCATGGCGATCAGCGCCAGGGCATGGGTACGGATACGGGCGGTCATCAGACACGAACCTCCGGGTCAGGGAACAAAGCGGGGGGAAACGCTCCGGCGCAAAGGCCGGAGCGGAACGTCAGGGCGACGATGCTCAGTCGCGGTGCCGGCGGACGGGTTCAGCCGACTCGGCGGACTCCTGCAGACGCGGCTCGAACGGATAGAACGCCGCCTGCGGGGCCTGCGTGGAGAAGCTCGCATTGAGCGCCCCGCCCGCGGCCGGGGCCAGGCTGGACCGCGGCCAGGGCTTGGCCTGCAGGTTGCCCACCTCACCGAACGGGAACTGGCGCGCGGTGGCCGCCGGTACGGCCGGCGTCAGCGGCGCCTGGCTGGCGACCGCACGCTGCGGCTCGGCACTGCGCTCGGCAGCGCTGCGTGCCGCCTGCTGGGTGCGGGTGGCACTGGCGCGGCGCGCATTGGCCACGTCCTGGCGGCGGCTGGCGGCCGCCACGGCGGCAGCCGGAACCGCCGCTACGGCCAGCGCCTGCTCGGCGGCAGAGGCTTCGGTCGCCGGCGCGGGCGCGGGCGGCAGCTCGGCCTGGCTGGCGATGATGGTGGTCGGCGCGTCCAGCGCTGCCGGGTCCGGCAGCTGCTCGCGGGTCATGAACATCGCCACGGCCGCGACGGACGCGGCCAGTGCCGCGCCACCGCCCCAACGACGCCAGCCGCCACGGCGTTCCTTGCGGTCCTGGCTGCGCTCGACATTGGCCTGCATCGCGGGTGCCGGCTCAGCGGCCACGGAAACGCGGACCCGCTCGGCGAAATCGACCGGGGCCGGTGCGCAGGCCTGCCCGCGCAACGCATCGCCCAGCATCTGCCAGCGTTCGTTGCAGCTCGACAACGCCTCATCGTGTTCCAGCCGGCGCAGCATGAAACGCGCTTCATCGGCGGACAGCTCGCCATCGATCAACGAGGACAGCTGCTGCCGGTAATGGGCGTCGAATTTATCGGGGGACGCGCCCCGGGAAGCATCATTGGACATATCGTGGCTCATGCGCGGCTCTTCTCGCGGGTGGCGCTGCCCACATCGAGCAGCGGCCGAAGTTCAGTGTCGATCGCCTCGCGGGCACGGAAGATCCGCGACCGCACGGTGCCGATCGGGCACCCCATCTTCTGCGCGATTTCGTCGTAACTCAGGCCGTCCACCTCGCGCATGGTGATGGCCGACCGCAGCTCTTCAGGCAGCGCCGACACCGCCTTCATCACCGTCTGTTCCAGCTCTTGGCGCATCAACTCGCGTTCGGGCGTGTCGGTGTCGCGCAGGCGCGTGCCGCTGTCGAACTGTTCGGCGTCCCCGATCTCGATGTCATCGGTGGGCGGGCGGCGGTTGTGGGCGGCGAGATGGTTCTTGGCAGTGTTCACGGCGATCCTGTGCAGCCAGGTATAGAACTGGGCGTCGCCACGGAAACTGCCGATCGCGCGATACGCGCGGACGAAAGTGTCCTGGGCCACGTCCTGACATTCACTCCAGTCCGCGATGTAGCGCCCGATCAACGCAATGATCCGATGCTGGTACTTGCGCACCAGGACATCGAACGCCGCGCTCTCGCCACGCTGCACACGTCGGACCAGCTCCAGGTCCAGCTCCTGTGGTGTTTCAACCTCGGCCATGGGGGGCCGCACTCCTGTCAGCCCAACCGACGTCGGGCAATGAGACTGCCAATCCCGGGAAAAGTTCAGCGCTCGATCACACCGCGCCGCACCAGCTTTTAACCACCGTTCCGTTAAGGTTTCCGATCCAGGCAATGGATCGACGGCTTCTCTCCCCCAGCTATAGGGATTTGACGGGGAGGAAACAACCTCTGGATCATAGCCCCCTTCTCCATACACAACCGGATGGAACGTTCCCATGCTCTCAGGCTTCGATGGGCTCCGCTTCTCGCATTGGCACCCGCAGATCCGTGACGATGGCGTCGTCGTGCTCAGCCTCGACCGCCACGACAGCAGCGTCAATGCCATGTCGCAGGACGTGCTGCTCGAGCTGGGCGACCTGATCGAGCGGATCGCGATGGACCCGCCCAAGGCGGTGGTGATCCAGTCGATCAAGGCCGCCGGCTTCATCGCCGGGGCGGACCTGAAGGAATTCCAGGAATTCGACCGCCGCGGCACCGTCAATGACGCGATCCGCCGTGGTCAGAGCACCTACCAGAAGCTGGCCGAACTGCCCTGCCCGACCGTCGCGGCGATCCACGGCCACTGCCTGGGCGGCGGCACCGAGCTGGCCCTGGCCTGCCGTTACCGCGTGGCCTCCAACGATCCGTCCACCCGGATCGGCCTGCCGGAAACCCAGCTGGGCATCTTCCCGGGCTGGGGCGGCAGTTCGCGCCTGCCGCAGCTGGTGGGCGCCCCGGCGGCGATGGACATGATGCTGACCGGCCGCAATCTGTCGGCCTCGGCGGCGCGCAACATCGGCCTGGTCGACAAGGTCGTCGCACCGGCCGTGCTGCTCGATACCGCGGTGTCGCTCGCGCTGAAGGGCACCACCCGCCCGTTCAAGCAGCGCGCGACCGCGTGGATCACCAACACCTGGCTGGCGCGCAAGCTGCTCGCCCCGCAGATGGCCAAGCAGGTCGCCCGCAAAGCGCGCAAGGAGCATTACCCCGCTCCCTACGCGCTGATCAACACCTGGGCTCGCACCGGTGGCAGCCCGATCCAGACCCGTCTGGATGCCGAACGCCGCGCGGTGGTGAAGCTGGCCGGCACCCCGACCGCACGCAACCTGATCCGCATCTTCTTCCTGACCGAGCGGCTGAAGGCTCTGGGCGGCAAGGACCATGGCATCCAGCACGTGCACGTGGTCGGCGCCGGCGTGATGGGCGGCGACATCGCGGCATGGTCGGCTTACAAAGGCTTCAACGTGACCCTGCAGGATCGCGAGCAGCGCTTCATCGACCCGGCCATGGAACGCGCGCAGGCGCTGTTCGCCAAGCGGGTGAAGGACGACAGCAAGCGCCCGGCCGTGGCTGCGCGCCTGAAAGCCGACCTCGCTGGCGAGGGCGTAGCCCAAGCCGATCTGGTGATCGAAGCCATCATCGAAAACCCGGAAGCCAAGCGCGAGCTGTACCAGTCGCTGGAGCCGAGGATGAAGGCCGATGCGCTGCTGACCACCAACACCTCCTCGATCCCGCTGGACGAACTGCGCGACCACATCCAGCGCCCGGCGCAGTTTGCCGGCCTGCATTACTTCAACCCGGTCGCGCAGATGCCGTTGGTGGAAATCATCCATCACGACGGCATGGCGCCGGAGACCGAGCGCCGCCTGGCCTCCTTCTGCAAGGCGCTGGGCAAGTTCCCGGTGCCGGTCGCCGGCACCCCCGGCTTCCTGGTCAACCGCGTGCTGTTCCCGTACATGCTTGAAGCGGCCACCGCGTATGCCGAAGGCGTGCCGGGCCCGGTGCTGGACAAGGCCGCCGTCAAGTTCGGCATGCCGATGGGCCCGATCGAACTGCTCGACACCGTCGGCCTGGATGTGGCCGCCGGCGTGGGCAAGGAACTGGCGCCCTTCCTCGGCCTGCAGGTACCGGCCGCCCTGGCGACCGTGGAACAGGGCAAGCGTGGCAAGAAGGACGGCCAGGGCCTGTACAAGTGGGAGAACGGCCGCGCGCAGAAACCGGACGTCCCCGCCAACGACGAGGTCCCGGCCGATCTGGAAGACCGCCTGATCCTGCCGCTGCTCAACGAAGCGGTGGCCTGCCTGCACGACGGCGTCGTCGCCGACGCCGACCTGCTCGATGCCGGCGTGATCTTCGGCACCGGCTTCGCCCCGTTCCGCGGCGGCCCGATCCAGTACATCCGCGCCACCGGCGCCGATGCACTGGTCGAACGCCTCAAGGTCCTGCAGCAGCGCTACGGCGACCGTTTCGCCCCGCGCCCGGGCTGGGATTCGCCGGTACTGCGCGAACCGGTGATCTGAGCATCGCAACAACGCCAGCGCACGCTGGCGTTGTTGTTTGTGTCCGCTCGCGCGTGAAACCGGAACAACCTGTTACCGATACAGGCCTCCCACCCCCACACCCCGCATGCGATCCTCCCGCTCTGTCCCCGCCAGCGAGACCGCCCGCATGACGACCATCATCGCCCCCCGCATCCATGACATCGGTGGCCTGCAGGTCCGCCGCGCCGTGCCGACCCTGCAGGCGCGCAGCGTCGGTCCGTTCGTGTTCGTCGACCAGATGGGCCCGGCCGTGCTTTCCCCCGGCACCGGAATCGACGTGCGCCCGCACCCGCATATCGGCCTGGCCACCGTCACCTTCCTGTGGTCCGGCGCCATCGGCCACCGCGATACCCTCGGCTCGGACCAGGTGATCCGCCCCGGCGACGTCAACTGGATGACCGCCGGCCGTGGCATCGCCCACTCCGAACGCACGCCCGCCGTCGAACGCGAACACGACCACCCGCTGCACGGCATGCAGACCTGGCTGGCGCTGCCAAAGGATGTCGAAGAAACCGACCCCGCGTTCTACCACCACGCGGCCGCGACCCTGCCCCAGCAGCGCCGCAACGGTGCCTGGCTGCGCGTCATCGCCGGCCGCGCGTACGGCGAAGAATCCCCGGTCAAGGTCTTCGCCGACACCCTCAACGTTGCCATCGATCTCGACGCCGATGCGGAAATCGACCTGGATACCGGCCACGCCGAACGCTCGCTCTACATCCTCGAAGGCCAGGCCCAGCTCGACGGTGTGGACGTCCCTGCCCAGCATCTGATCATTCCCGAGCCCGGTGCACGCGGCCGCCTGCGCGCCAAGACCCCGATCAAGGCGATGCTGATGGGCGGCGAACCGCTCGATGGCCCGCGCCACCTCTGGTGGAACTTCGTCTCAAGCTCCACCGAACGGATCGAACAGGCCAAGCACGACTGGGAAGCCGGTCGCTTCGGCACGATTCCGGGCGACGATAAAGAGTTCATTCCGCTGCCGTCCTATTGAGCTGAAACGACCCCGTCGACCGTTCGTCGGGTGTTGACACCATCGTCACCCCGATGAACCCCGATTCAGCTACGGTGCGCCTGCCCACCCCGGGCATAACGTTGGAGCACGTCGATGAGCATGGGCAAACGTCTGGCCGCCGAGTTCCTGGGCACGTTCTGGCTGGTGTTGGGCGGCTGTGGCAGCGCGGTACTGGCCGCCAACTTCGGTGGCGATGGCAATCCGCTGGGGATCGGCTTTCTGGGCGTGGCGCTGGCCTTCGGCCTGACCGTGCTGACCGGCGCTTACGCGTTCGGGCACGTCTCCGGCGCGCACTTCAATCCCGCGGTCAGTGTCGGTCTGTGGGCCGGCGGCCGTTTCCCCGCCCGTGACCTGCTTCCCTACATCCTGGCGCAGGTGCTGGGTGGCGCGCTGGCCGGTTTCATCCTGCTGCAGATCGCCTCCGGAGCGCCGGGTTTCCAGATCGATGGCAGCCAGGCCGGCGCGTTCGCGAGCAATGGCTACGGCGCCCTCTCACCGGGCGGCTACAGCGTCGCCGCCGCCTTCCTGTGTGAAGTGGTGCTCACCGCGTTCTTCCTGATCGTGATCATGGGCGCGACCCACGGCAACGCGCCAGCCGGCTTCGCCCCGATCGCGATCGGCCTGGCGCTGACGTTGATCCATCTGATCAGCATTCCGGTCACCAATACCTCGGTCAATCCGGCGCGCTCCACCGCCGTGGCGCTGTTCGCCGGCAGCGGCGCGCTCAGCCAGCTGTGGCTGTTCTGGCTGGCACCGCTGCTGGGCGGCCTGATCGGCGGCATCGTCTACAAATGGATGGGGGCCGCGCCCCGCTGACGGTCTCGGCCGGGCGGCCCCTCGGACCGCCCGGCGTCGGCGTAGAAAGATTCACCTGAAACCGTTATTTGTACACTGAGTCACATTCCGTTAAGGTCCCGATCACTCGTCCGACACTGACGGCAGCGAGTGATCCGGTACGCGCGCGGGGAATGCGCCACCACGGCCTGGGTTGTCGACGGCCACCGGAATGCCTGCCAGCGACGGACGCGATCATCGACCTTGGGGGAACCATGAACGTCCTGCGCGCTGTCGTATGTGTGTGTCTGCTGGTCACTGCCGGCGCCGTTGCGGCGCAATCGACCAGCGAATGTCCGTCCCTGCCCGCCAGCAGCGGCCTGCAATGGCAGGAACTCGCCCAACGCGACTTCATCCTGTGCAAGGCCACCGCCGCCGATGGCCGCGAAGTGCTCAGCCTGACCTTGAGCGCCCGCAATCCCGAGCTGCCGTTGAACCGCTCACTACGCCAGGAAAAAGGCAGCTTCGCCGGTGAAACGCTGTACTGGTACCAGCCCGACCTGGGTGGACAGAAACCGCCGGGCTATGAGACGCGCCGGATCACGGTGGTGAAATTCGACAAGAACCGTTTCGCGCAGATTGCGCTGTACGCCGGCGACAAGAGCGAACTGGGTTCGCTGCAAACGCTGGCGCAGGGGATGAACCTGACGCCCTCGGCTGTCGCCGCCGGGCGCTGAGGACGAGGCCGGGACGGTGCACCGCACTCCTCCCGTCATCCACGGTAGCGGCGGCCGCGGGCCGGCGCCTCCCACACTGTCAGGTGTCATGCGCTGGCCGGCCAGCGAGCGGTGCCCCCGTGCCTCAGAAGCGGCCTTCCTGGAAATCCACGAAGGCCTGCATCAGCTCCTGCTTGGTGTTCATCACGAACGGCCCGTGGCGCATCACCGGCTCACGCAGCGGGCGGCCCGCCACCAGAATCAGGCGCGCACCGGTGTCGCCTGCGCGCAGGGTCAGCTGCTCACCGCCGCCCAGCACCGCCATTTCCTGCTTGGCCACGGCGCGCGCATCGTCTCCCTCGCCGATCTCCAGGCCCCCTTCGAACACGTACGCGAAGGCGTTGTGGCCGTCCGGCAGCGTGTAGCTCCAGCCCGCGCGCGCATCCAGGGTGATGTCCAGATACACCGGGTCGGTGGCCGGCTGCACGATCGGCCCCACGGTGTCACCGACCTGGCCGGCGATCACCTTGACCTGCACGCCGTCGGCCGGCGCGGTCACCGGGATGTGGTCCGGCGCGAACTCCTGGTACTTCGGGTCCGTCATCTTGTCGCGCGCCGGCAGGTTCACCCACAGCTGGAACCCACGCATCTGCCCGGATTCCTGCTCGGGCATCTCCGAGTGGATGAGACCGCGGCCCGCCGTCATCCATTGCACGCTGCCCGGCGTGAGCAGGCCCTCGTTGCCGTGGTTGTCCTTGTGCCGCATGCGTCCGTCGAGCATGTAGGTCACGGTCTCGAACCCACGGTGCGGATGGCTGGGGAAGCCGGCGATGTAGTCCTCGGCGCGGTCCGTGCCGAATTCATCCAGCAGCAGGAACGGATCCAGATCGGGCAGCGAGGGGCCACCAATCACCCGCGTCAGGCGCACGCCGGCGCCATCGGAGGTGGCCATGCCACGGATGGTGCGCAGCACGCGCACCGGGGTTGGGCTGCTCATGGTGACTCCAGACTGAGGAAACTGGGTACAAGATGGGCGCAGGCGTCCCCCCGGCCAACGGTCATGCCCGCAACCGATTGTTCCAAGCGTGATGTTCCGGCGACGTGCACAGGCACGCGCCACACCCACCCTACGACCAAAGTACTAGCGGCAAGCCCCCGCCATTGCATTGACCCCGTCAGTGCCAAGGCGGACTCTTACGACGATCTCCAGGGAGACGCAATCTCATGAAAGGCTTTTCGAAACTGGGTTGGGCAGTCATCGCACTGCTTGGCGCATTCTGTCTAGGCACCGTCGCACTGCGCCGCGGTGAACCCATCAATGCGCTGTGGATCGTCGTCGCTGCGGTCTCCATCTATCTCATCGCGTATCGCTTCTACAGCCTGTTCATCGCCGACAAGGTGATGCAGCTCGATCCGACCCGGGCCACGCCCGCGGTGATCAACAACGATGGCCTGGATTACGTCCCGACCAACAAGCACGTCCTGTTTGGCCACCACTTCGCCGCCATCGCCGGTGCAGGCCCGCTGGTCGGCCCGGTACTGGCCGCGCAGATGGGCTACCTGCCCGGCCTGCTCTGGCTGGTGGTGGGCGTGGTCGTGGCCGGCGCGGTGCAGGATTTCATGATCCTGTTCCTCTCCAGCCGCCGCAACGGCCGCTCGCTGGGTGACCTGGTGCGTGAGGAAATGGGGCCGGTGCCTGGCACCATTGCCTTGTTCGGTGCCTTCCTGATCATGATCATCATCCTGGCGGTGCTGGCGATGGTGGTGGTCAAGGCGCTGGCCGAGAGCCCGTGGGGCATGTTCACGGTCATCGCGACCATGCCGATCGCGATCCTGATGGGCGTGTACATGCGCTACATCCGCCCGGGCAAGATCGGCGAGATCTCCGTGGTCGGCCTGATCCTGCTGCTGGCCGCGATCTGGTTCGGTGGCAAGGTCGCCGCCGATCCGGTCTGGGGCCCGGCCTTCACCTTCACCGGCATCCAGATCACCTGGATGCTGATCGGCTACGGCTTCGTCGCCTCGGTGCTGCCGGTGTGGCTGCTGCTGGCCCCGCGCGATTACCTGTCCACCTTCCTCAAGATCGGCACCATCGTGGCGCTGGCGATCGGCATCCTGATCGTCATGCCGGAACTGAAGATGCCGGCCCTGACCCAGTTTGCCGCCAGTGGCGACGGCCCGGTCTGGAAAGGCGGGATGTTCCCGTTCCTGTTCATCACCATCGCCTGCGGCGCGGTCTCCGGTTTCCATGCCCTGATCGCCTCGGGCACTACGCCCAAGCTGCTCGCCAATGAGCGTCACATGCGCTACATCGGCTACGGCGGCATGCTGATGGAATCGTTCGTCGCGGTGATGGCGCTGGTGGCCGCCTCGATCATCGATCCGGGCATCTACTTCGCCATGAACGCACCGGCCGCCGTGATCGGCCCGGATGCGGTCTCCGCTGCGGCCTACATCAGCAATACATGGGGCTTCATCATCACCCCCGAGCAGCTGGAGGCCACCGCCGCGGCCATCGGCGAGCCGACCATCCTGCACCGCGCCGGTGGCGCACCGACGCTGGCAGTGGGCATCGCGCAGATCCTGCACGAGGCGATCCCGAGCGGCAGCAATGCGATGATGGCGTTCTGGTACCACTTCGCGATCCTGTTCGAAGCACTGTTCATCCTCACCGCGGTCGATGCCGGTACCCGTGCCGGTCGCTTCATGCTGCAGGACCTGCTGGGCAACTTCATCCCAGCCCTGAAGAAGACCGAATCATGGACCGCCAACATCATCGCCACCGCCGGTTGCGTGGCGCTGTGGGGCTACCTGCTCTACACGGGTGTGGTGGATCCCTTCGGTGGCATCCAGACCCTGTGGCCGCTGTTCGGCATCTCCAACCAGATGCTGGCCGGTATCGCGCTGATGCTCGGCACCGTGGTGCTGTTCAAGATGAAGCGTGACCGCTTCGCCTGGGTGACCGGCGTGCCGGCCGTGTGGCTGCTGATCTGCACCACGTATGCGGGCCTGATCAAGATCTTCGACAAGAACCCGGCCCAGGGCTTCCTGGCCCAGGCGCACAAGTACCAGGATGCGATCGCCAGCGGCACGCTGACCGCGCCGGCCAAGACCGTCGGCCAGATGCATCAGATCGTGGTCAACGCCTACGTCAACACCGGCCTGACCGTGCTGTTCCTGTTCGTGGTGTTCTCGATCCTGTTCTACGCGATCAAGACCATCTTCATGGCCCGCCGCGCTCCGCAGCGGACCGACAAGGAAACCCCGTACGTGGCGCTTGAGCCGCACCAGATGGCGGACCTGTGATGAGTACTGAACTCGTCCCCGCCGGTCAGTATCAGGCCCACCGCCGCATCTGGCGCCGCCTGGTGCAGACCGCACGGCTGTGCTGCGGCATTCCTGATTACGACAACTACGTCCGGCATGTGCTGGAGAAGCATCCGGACCGTGTGCCAATGGACTACAAGACGTTCTTCCGCGAGCGCCAGGAGGCGCGTTACAGCGGCAAGAACGGGGGACGCTGCTGCTGACCTCTGGTAGCGGATGCACTCGAAAACGGCGGCGCGAAAGCGCCGCCGTTTTTTGTCAGGTCGCGTTTGCCACTGCCTGCGACAGGCCTCAGGGGCAGCCAGCCAGCGCGGCCGGCGCTACTGGAGCGTGAGGGGGCTCAACGTTACCTGTGCATTGTTCGCTGCGCCCATCCGTCCGGTATAGGTCTGACCGCGCTGGAGCAGATAGAAGCTGTCCAGGTAGTCGGTATCGTTGGTGAACCAGCCGCTCGGCATGGCCTTGAGGATCGCACCGCCGATATCGGCAATCACCGCGTACTCCGGGGCGAAGGCGCCCAGCGCCAGCTTCACGCCTTCGGTGAGGGCGATCAGCAGGTCTTTATAGTTGGTGTCGCCATCGTCTTCGAACAGTTGCACGTTGGCGGTGTCGAAACGGTAGTTGCCCCAGATCACCAAGGGTTGGCCCGGGGTGTAATCGGTCTTGTCATGGTCCAGGTACGGCAGTGACACCGTGGCCATCTCCGGCTCTGCCTTGCCTGTCTGCAGCCCGGACACCACGGCGAACACTTCCGCGCCGCCCAACGCCCATGGCTCGCCGTCATTGGCCAGGCGGATACGGTCAAGCCGGGTGACATCCAGGGAGGTCGCTCCATCGGCGGCCACCGTGAGCCGGTCGGCCGACTGCAGTCCCCTCGCCTGCAACCCGGCATTGATCAGGGCCATGCCTTCCTGGACCGCCTGCCCGGTATCGATGTCCACGATCAATACCGGGAAGGTCGGGGCTACCTGCGCGTCCAGCAGATGCTGACGCCCGTGCCGGTCGTAGGCCACCAGGGAGGTCCAGGTGCGGTCGTCTCCCTTGGGCAACACTGCCACCCAGAGATCGGCAGGCGCCACTGCGCTCAGCGTCTGCCCGGCAGGCACGAAGCTGCGGACCTGCAGCAACCCACGATCTGCGGCCAGCAGGCCCTTGTACCGGCGGACCAGATCATCGCGTTCGGACAGCATCCGCGACGCCAGGCTGTTCCCTCCCGGATCGCTCTCGGCCAGGACCGCGGTCAACGGCAGCCCGCGCCCGGGGTGCGCCGCCAGCGCATCGACGAGGGCGCCGGCCCGTGCCGGCTGCCCGAGCCACGCAGCCACATCGCGTGCACTTGCATCGGCCACGGCGTGCACACCCCCTCGCTCGCCCGGGGCGGCCTTTACGGACACTGCAGAAGCGAACATCAGTACGCCGGCGGTGATCACCGACATCAACACGTCTTTCGTCTTCATCGTGCTTCCTGATAGGTGTCGACTGCCGTCGACAAAGGATCCATGCCATGCGCGTTCGGCGCACAGCACAGTGCATGCCGCCGGACCTTACGCGGCGGTGCCAGCACGATTCCGTACGCCTTTCACAGTTCGTGTCGCATGCAGCCATTTCTGACACCGGCGCGTGACCTGGGTCCCAGACGCATGCCGTTCAGCGGATCATCGCCGCCCAAAAAAAGAGGCGGCCATCAAGGCCGCCCCGGAAGTCGACAACGTGGCGCGCGCTTACGCGCCCGCCATCCATTTCAGGATCAGCCCGGTCACATACGCCAGGCCGGTACCGGTGGCATAGCCCACAGTGCCCAGCAGCACGCCGACCGGCGCCAGCGACGGATGGAACGCGGCGGCGACCACGGGGGCCGATGCGGCTGCACCGATATTGCCCTGCGAGCCGATCGCGAAGAAGAACAGCGGCGCACGCAGCAGTTTGGCGGCGATCCACAGCACCAGGATGTGGGTCAGCATCCAGATCGCGCCGAGCGCGAACAGCCACGGACGATCGAGCAGCGAGAGCAGGTCCATCTGCATGCCGATGCAGGCGATCAGGAAATACAGGAACAACGTGCCCAGCCGCGAAGCACCGGCCGACTCCAGCCGCCGCGCACGGGTGAAGCTCAGGCCCAGGCCGAGCGCCGTGGACAACAGCACCACCCAGACGAACGCGCTGTCCAGGCTGAACTGACTGGCCCAGCTCACATTGGCTTTGAACCAGCCGCTCAGCGGCGCCGCGATGGCATGCGCCAGGCCGACGCCGCCCAGCGCCACGCCGACGATCACCATCAAGTCGGTCAGGCTGGGAATACGCGCGTTCTGCGCCTCGTAGGCGGAAATCCGCGCCTTCATCTCATCGATGGCGCGGGTATCGGCGCCATTGCGCGTGTCGATCTGCTGGGCGCGGTTGGCCAGGAACAACAGCACCGCCATCCACAGGCTCGCGCAGGCCACATCGACCACAGCGAACTGGCCGAAGGTGGTCGCATCCGTGCCGAACACTTCACGCATCGCCACCATGTTGGCACCGCCGCCGATCCAGCTGCCGGCCAACGCGGCCATGCCCTTCCAGGTATCGCCAGCCACCGTGGCCGGGTGGATCCAGGACATCGCCTGGAACGAGACGATCGCACCGAGAATGATGCCCAGCGTGCCGGCGCAGAACACCACCAGCAGCTTCGGGCCCAGCTTCAGGATGCCTTTCAGATCGATCGAGAGCGTCAGCAGCACCAGCGCGGCGGGCAGCAGCACGTCACGCGCGATCGGGTTGTAGAGCGAGGTGTTGTGGCCGTCGATGAGGCCGGCGGTGTTGTAGATGGCCGGGATGAAGTAGCACAGCAGCAGGGCCGGCACCCACGCGAAAATTTTCTTGAGGATCGGGGTCGGGCCGCTGGCGGCCCAGAAGATCACGGCAAGGGTAGCGGCGATCAGGCCGAGGCCGACAATGTCATTGGTGATCAGGGCAGTACTGGGTTCGGTCGGCATCACGCCATCCTCTGTCGATCGAAGGGATAAAAAAAAGCGCCGCATAGAGCGGCGCCTCCGGAGCTTAACATTGTCTTCACGACGCCACACTTTGCAGCGCAGCGCTCGGGCTGATTACGTCTCAGGCAGCGACGGACGTCCGTTGGCCTCCGTCAGCGAGGCACCCAGATCGAGAATCACACAGGTTCCGCGTGGCACGCAGGGTGCGATCTGCAGCGCCCAGCCCAGGTGTTCACAGAGCCGGGCGATCAGCTCCAGCCCGATCCCGCTCTGCTCATTGCGGTCACCCCGTGCCATGCGTGCGTGCACGGCGGCGATTTCTTCCGGACTCATGCCCAGCCCGGGATCCTGCAGGGTCACCACCGCCTGATCGGACACCTGGATGTGGATGGTGCCGCGGCCGCTGTTCTCGATCGCGTTGCGCAGCAGATTGCCGATCGCCGCCTGGACCACGCCCAGTGGCGCGACGATATCCACCCGCGCCAGACCATCGATCTCGAAGTGCAGGTCCTTATCGCCCATCAGGTGACGATGGTCTTCAATGATGTCCGGCACCAGCAGATCCAGCGGAATGCGCTCGCCCAGTGCCGCCAGCCGTGCCGGATCGCGCGCCAGCACCAGCAGCAGCTGGATCAGCTGCTCCACGCCTTGGGCCGTGCGATGCACACGCTGCATCTGCTGGCGGGCGCGGTCGGAAATCTCCGGCTGGCCCAGCGCAAGCTCGGCGGCCCCGGTGATCACCGCGATCGGCGTGCGCAGTTCATGGCTGGCCGTGCTGATGAAGATCCGCTCGCGTTCAACGAACTGTTCGTTGCGCGCCAGATAGTCGTTCAACGCATTGGCGATCACGTACAGCTCGGAGCTGGCGCGCGGGTCCACCTCCACCCGCTGCCCGGGCACCCCCGGGTGCAGGTCGTCGATGCGTTTGGCCAGCGAGCTCAGCGGCCGCACCAGACGACCGACGCCGAAGGACGCCATCAACACGGTGACGATGATCATCAGCACGCCGGCCAGCAGCACCCAGCGCGTGGCGAACTGTTCCAGCTCGTGAAAATCGTTGATGTCCAGCACCAGCGCCAGCCGCCCCAGCTGCGCGGTTTCGCGGACCATCACCGCGCTGGCGCGCCCGTTGACCTCCACACCGTCGTGCAACCCTGGATGCAACGTGCGCAGGCTTTCCGGCACCGTCGGGCTGCCGTTGAGGTAGAACAACCGCAGCGTGTCCGAATCCTGCCAGCGGTAATGCGGCTCGTGCTCGATGTGGTTGACGATGCTGTCCAGCTCGGAGTTGAGCAGCGCGCGCCATGCCGAGTGCTCGGCGTGTTCGTGCACGTAGTTGCCCACGCTGAACACCGCCAGCGAGATCAGCGCCAGGTAGCCCAGCAACCACCAGACCATGCGCCGGTGCATCGGTGCTGGCGTTGGCGTGCGCTTATGCCGCGTCATCTGCACTGTCCGCAGCCGACACACCCAAGCGGTAACCAACCCGCGGCAAGGTATGGATCAACTTCTGCTGGAACGGGCCATCCACGCTGCGACGCAGCTCGTAGACATGCGAGCGCAGCAGATCGCCATCGGGCAACTCGTCGCCCCATAGCGCGAACTCCAGCTGCTGGCGAGTGACCGCGCCAGGGCTGGCCCGCATCAGCACTTCCAGCAGCTTGCGGCAGGCCGGGTACAGATGCAGCACCTTGCCGTCGCGATGCGCTTCCAGCGTCGCCAGGTCGAGCTTGAGGTCGGCCACTTCCAGCACCTTGCGCGGGTTGCGTCCCTTGGCCCGCACCATCAATGCTTCCAGGCGCACTTCCAGCTCGGGCAGTGCGAAGGGCTTGGTCAGATAGTCATCGGCGCCGGCACGGAAGCCGGCGATCTTGTCCGGCAGTTCATCGCGTGCGGTCAGCATGATCACCGGCGCTTCCGAACCGTGGTCGGCGCGCAGCCGTCGCAGCACTTCCGGGCCTTCCATGCGCGGCAGCATCCAGTCCAGGATCAGCGCGTCATAGGGCTGCGACACGGCCAGGTGCAGGCCGGTCACCCCGTCGGGCGCGACATCGAGCACATGGCCCCGCGCCTCGAAATAATCGAATAGATTGGCAACCAGCTGACGGTTGTCTTCAATGACCAGCAGCCGCATGGGAGACTCTCGTGACCGGTTGAGCGCATGGTAGCGGCAACCATGTCGGAATCCGGTCGCAATGGGGTGGTTACGACGCTTTTCCTACGCTGTCGGGGAGACAGTGGCTGTTTTGCCGACGAGCCTGCGCGTGCCTGACTCCTTCTTCCTACGGCGATGGCCGCGCGTGCTGGTCTGCCTCGCCCTGCTGCTGGCACTGGCCGCCGGCATCGGCCTGCGCCAGCCCTCCCCGCCCGATGAACCGCGTTTCGTGCTCGCAGCACGGGCCATGGTCGAGTCCGGCCAGTGGCTGCTGCCCCATCGTGGCAGCGAGCTGTATGCGGAAAAGCCACCGGTCTTCATGTGGATGCAGGCGGCCAGCCATCAACTGTTCGACGGCTGGGCCCTCGCCTTTCTGGTCCCCTCGCTGCTGGCCGCGCTGCTCACGCTGTGGCTGACCTGGGACCTCGGCCGACGCCTGTGGACCCGACGCATCGGCTGGTGGGCGACGCTCGCCTTGTTCAGCTGCCTGCAGTTCGGCCTGATGGCCAAACGCGCGCAGATCGACATGGTGCTGGTGGCGATGACGACCCTCTCGCTGTGGGGGCTGCTGCGCCACCTGCTGGAGCGCCGCAACCGGCCGGTGCTGTGGCTGGCCGGCTTCGCCGCCGGGCTGGGCACGGTCACCAAGGGCGTGGGCTTCCTGCCGCTGCTGGTGCTGGTGCCGTTTGCCCTGTGGCGCTGGCGCGCCCGTGGCACGACGCTGCCGCCAGGCACCGCGCGCGATCTGTGGTGGCTGCTGCCGGCCTTCCTGCTCGGCACCGCGGTCTGGCTGGCACCGCTGGGGGTGGCGCTGCTGCACTCGCCCGACCCCGCCCTGCACGCCTATGCACGCGAACTGCTGTTCAAGCAGACCGGCACCCGCTACGCCAACGCCTGGCACCACGTGAAGCCGGCTTGGTACTACCTGCAGGTAATGGTGACCTTGTGGCTGCCCGGCAGCTTGCTGCTGCCGGCGCTGATCCCGGCCTGGTGGCGCCGCCTCACCCGCCTGGATGGGCGCTGGTGGCTGCTGCTGGGTTGGGCCGTGCTGGTGCTGGTCTTCTTCAGCGCCAGCCCAGGCAAGCGCGAGGTATACATCTTCCCGATGCTGCCTGCGCTGTGCCTGGCCGCCGCACCGCTGCTGCCCGGTCTGCTGCGCCGGGCCTGGCTCCGCTGGCTGCTGTGGGGGTATGTCGTCGTCCTCGGCGCTGCTGCGCTGTACATGGGTACCCAGCTGTTGGGCGGCAGCGATTGGGCGCACGCGCAGTTGGCGCGGCGCGCGATGCCCGACTCGCTGCTGCCGGTGCTCGGCGGCTGGCTGATCGCCTTCGGCGTGGCGCTGCTGGCCTTGGCACTGTGGTGGCGGCAACGGCGCGCGGGCGCACTGGTGGTGGCGACCGCCTTCCTGCTCTGGAATCTGTACGGCTGGGTGCTGATGCCGACCCTGGACCCGTACAGCTCCGCCTCGGCGGTGAAGCAGCGCGTGGGCGCTCGGATCGGGCCGGATGCCGAACTGGGCGTGGTCGCCTGGCGCGAGCAGAACCTGCTGCAGGCCGACCGCCCCGTCACCGATTTCGGTTTCAAGACGCCGTGGGAGCAGCAATGGCAGGCCGCCGGCCCGTGGCTGGCGCAGGCGCCAGCACAGCGCTGGCTGCTGGTGCTTGATGAGGCGATCAGCCCGTGCGTGGATCCCTCGGCGGTGATCGAGATCGGCAGCGCCAACCGCAACCGCTGGCTGCTGTTCCCGGGCAGCGCGTGGCGAGCGGACTGCCATGCCGCAGTGACGGCCAGCGACACCGGGCAGGACGAAGAAGACTGAACGATGGGCCGCGCTTAACCGACGGGCAACATCGCTCCGACCGCTCTCCGACACCCCGCTGACGACCATGGCGCCGGAATCTCCCGCCGGCCCCTTTGTCCATGTTCCCAGCGTCCATCGTTGACCTTTCCTCCGCGCCAGTGGCGACAGCCACGCCGCACTTCCTCCGCGACCACCTATGGGTTCCGCTGGCGTTGACCCTGCTCGCCAGCGCTGCGCTGATGGGCGCCGGGGGCGACCAGTGGCTGGCCGACCAGTGGTATCGCCTGGAGGGGCGGCAGTGGGCGCTGCAGAACGCCTGGTTCACCACTCACCTGGTCCATCAGGCCGGCAAATGGGCCAGCAGTGTGGCGGCGCTCGTGGCCATCGTGCTGTGCTTCCACGCCTGGCGCAGTGAGCGCGCCGTCGCGTGGCGCTGGCCGCTGCTGTATCTGGTGCTGGCGGTGGCGCTGGGGACCGGTCTGGTCTCGCTGCTCAAGTCACTGACCAACATGGACTGCCCGTGGGATCTCACCCGCTACGGCGGCACCCGCGGGTTCATCGGCCTGTTCGCCACACGCCCACCGGGCATGCCGCGCGGGGTCTGCTTCCCCGGCGGGCACTCCAGCGCGGGTTTTGCGTGGGTCAGCCTGTACTTCTTCGCCCTGATGATGCGCCCCGCCTGGCGCAGGCGCGGCCTGGCGGTCGGCCTGCTGACCGGCGGCGTCTTCGGGTTCTCGCAGCAACTGCGTGGCGCGCATTTCCTGTCACATGATCTGTGGACACTGGCCATCTGCTGGGTGGTATCGCTGGGCCTGTACCTGCTGGTTGAACGCATCCGGCTGCGCGAACGCAGCACGGCGCCCGTCGGTGCGCAGGGAGACGCGGCATGAGCGCCACCCTCCCGCATGCTACACGCTTCCCGGCGCTGGCTACCTTGCGTGCCTGGCGCCCGCAGTGCACGACCGAGACCCTCATCCTGCTCACCAGCGTGTTCTTCGCGCTGGCCTGCAATGGGCTGTTCTGGCACAGCGCGATGGCGACCCACCCGGGCAGCGTCCGCTTCGCGCTCTCGCTGCTGCTGTTCCTGGTCGGCGCGCACAGTCTGTTGATGGGCCTGCTGGTCTGGCGATGGAATGCCAAAGTCGTGATCAGCGTGCTGCTGATCGGCACCGCACTGGCCGCGCACTACATGAGCAGTTACCACATCTATCTGGATGCGGACATGCTGCGCAACGTGCTGGCGACCGATCACAAGGAAAGCGGCGAGCTGATCACGCCTACGCTGATCCTGCCGCTGCTGCTGTTGGCCTTCGCTCCCATGCTGCTGCTGTGGCGCGTGCAGCTGCGCCGACGCACGCTGGGCGGCGCGCTGCTGTGGCGCATCGGTTTCCTGCTGCTGTCGACCCTGATCGCCTTCGGCGGTGCGATGCTGTCCTTTCAGGAAATGTCATCGCTGATGCGCAACCAGCGCGAGGTGCGTTACCTGGCCACGCCCGGCAACTTCCTGCTCGGCCTGCCCAAGGCGCTGCGCGGCGACAATCCGATCCAGCGCGCTCCCAAGCTGCCGATCGGCATGGATGCCAAAGCGACCCCACGTGCGTCAGGCGGCCGCCCGCGCCTGCTGGTGATCGTGATGGGCGAGACCGCACGCGCGCAGAACTGGGGCCTCAACGCCTATGCCAGGCAGACCACGCCGGAACTGGCCCAGGCCGGGGTGATCAACTTCCCCGACATGCACTCATGCGGCACCAGTACCGAGGTCTCCCTGCCGTGCCTGTTCTCGCCGTATGGGCGGCATGACTACGACGAAACGAAGATCCGCGCACACCAGTCACTGCTGCACGTGCTGGACCACGCGGGCATCAGCACCTTGTGGCGCGACAACCAGTCCGGCTGCAAGGGCGTGTGCGAAGGCCTGGAAATGCAGCCACTGGACGATGCCAGGCACCCGACCCTGTGCGCCAACGGGCGTTGCATGGACGAGATCCTGATCGACGATCTGGCCACCCAGGTCCGCGCCAGGCCGGGAGACCGCGTGGTGGTGCTGCACCAGCTGGGCAACCACGGGCCGAGCTATTTCGAGCGCTATCCGGCGCGCTTCCGTCGCTTCACGCCGACCTGCGACACGCCGGATCTGGGCAAGTGCAGTCGCGAGCAGATCACCAACAGTTACGACAATGCGCTGCTGTACACCGATCACCTGCTCTCGCGCACGATCGGCACGCTGAAGGGCATGGACGACTACGACACGGCGATGATCTACCTCTCCGACCACGGTGAATCGCTCGGCGAAAAGGGCCTGTATCTGCACGGCGTGCCGTATGCAATCGCGCCGCAGGAGCAGACCCGCGTGCCGATGACGATGTGGTTCTCGCCGTCCTTCGCGGCCAACCGTGGGCTCAACCTGGCCTGCGTGCGGCAGCGGGCGGGCAAGTACACCGACCACGACAATCTGTTCCCGTCGGTACTCGGACTGATGCAGGTCAAGACGTCGGTGTATGAACGTGACCGGGATCTGTTTGCGTCGTGCGAGGTTTGAAGCGGAACGACCACTGCTGTCAGCTATTCGCTCTTCCGTTTGGGTCGAGGCAGGCCATACCGTGGCGGGACGCGCCGTAAACCCATCCATGGGGGCTCGACGTGCGCCATCCATGGCGCCCGACGGTCCCGCCACGGTATGGCCTGCCTCGCCCCCACAGATTGCGTTGTCGGAACGGCAGGCAAAGGCAAAACATTCGCTTAGACAGTCAACGTTCGCTCTGAACGCCGTTGTTTCTCCATGCGCACCGACCCACTGTCGACGGGGCGGTGTGGGTGGGTTGGCGGGACCGTTATGCGCCATGGATGGCGCATATCGAGCCCCCATGGACGGGTTCACGGCGGGTCCCGACAACCCACCCACACCGACCCTCCCCACGTAACACGGCCGCCAAACCTTCGCCGTTGAAGTTGCCGTTGAAGTTGCCGCTGAAGCTGTCGTTGACACTGACGATCGACCCGCCCCTTGCTGCCCTGCCCCTTGCGGTGCGCCCGGCGCTTCACTAGCCTTCGCCGGTCTGTCACCACCCAAGGATGTGCCCGTGAACCACCGCCCGCTCCTGCTGGCCCTGGCAGTCAGTGCTGCCGCACTGACGCTGGCGGCCTGCCAGAAGGAACCGTCCCCCGCCGATGCACCGGCCACGGGCACCACCCAGTCCAAGGAAACCGCGGACCAGTTCATCGCCCGCGTCAACGCCGAGTACAAAGCCATGTACCCGGAAATGACCTCGGCCCAGTGGCTGTCCTCGACCTACATCAACGACGATTCCGAGCGCGTCGCGGCCAAGGCCAACGAACGCTGGCTCACCGTCCTCAATGGCTGGATCACCCAGGCTGGCCAGTACGACGGCCAGCCGATGAGCGAAGACACCAAGCGCCAGATCCACCTGCTCAAGCTGATGACCTCCATGCCCGCCCCGCGCGACCCGGCCAAGCTCTCCGAGCTGACCCGCATCGCCAGCCGCATGGAAGGCGCCTATGGCTCCGGCAAATACTGCACCGATGAAGCCAACCCGCAGACCTGCCGCCAGCTCGGCGATCTGGAACAGGTCCTCGCCCGCAGCCGCGACTACGACAAGCAGCTCGACGCCTGGCAGGGCTGGCACGGCACCACCAAGCCGATGCGCGCCGATTACGAACGCTTCGTCAGCCTGGTCAATGAAGGCGCCAAGGAAATGGGCTTCGCCGATGCCGGCCAGATGTGGCGCAGCGGCTATGACATGCCCGCCGACCAGATCGGCCCGGAAACCGACCGCCTGTGGGACCAGGTCAAGCCGATGTACGAGCAGCTGCACTGCTATGCCCGTACCAAGCTCGATGGTACGTACGGCAAGGACAAAGCCGAGGTCAACGGCGGCCTGATCGCCGCGCACCTGACCGGCAACATGTGGCAGCAGGACTGGTCCAACCTGTGGGACCAGCTGGAGCCGTATCCCGGTGCCGGCAACCTGGACATCACCGCCGCACTGGAAAAGCAGTATCAGACCAACCTCAGTGGCGCACTGGCCAAGGCCGGCAGCGGCGCGAACGTGGAAGCGCTGTACAAGGCGCAGCGTGAAGCCGAACTGCGCACCGCCAAGCAGATGACCGAGCGCGCGCAGGACTTCTATGTCTCGCTCGGCATGCCTGCACTGCCGAAGTCGTATTGGGACAAGACCCAGTTCATCAAGCCGCTGGACCGTGATGTGGTCTGCCACGCCAGCGCGTGGGACATGAACATGGAAGGCGACGTGCGCACCAAGATGTGCATCAAGCCGAACGAAGAAAACTTCACCACGATCTACCACGAGCTGGGCCACATCTATTACGACCTGGCCTACAACCCGCTGCCGCCGTTGTTCCAGGGCGGTGCCAACGATGGCTTCCATGAAGCGATCGGCGACACCATCGTGCTGGCGATGACCCCGCAGTACCTCAACTCGATCGGCCTGGTCGATACCCCGCAGGAAAGCCGCGAGGCGACCATCAACGCGCAGATGCGCATGGCCCTGAGCGGCGTGTCGTTCCTGCCGTTCGGCCTGATGATCGACCGCTGGCGCTGGGGTGTGTTCGATGGCTCGATCACCCCGGACCATTACAACCAGGCGTGGTGGGACCTGAAGGCCAAGTACCAGGGTGTGGCGCCGGCCAGCGCACGCGGTGAGGAGTTCTTCGACGCGGGTGCCAAGTACCACGTGCCGGGCAACACCCCCTACACCCGTTACTTCCTGGCGCGCATCCTGCAGTTCCAGTTCTACAAGGGCCTGTGCGATGCCTCCGGCTACAAGGGCCCGCTGCACCAGTGCAGCTTCTACGGCAACAAGGAAGCCGGCCAGAAGTTCTGGGCAATGCTGAGCAAGGGCGCCAGCCAGCCGTGGCAGGCCACGCTGAAGGAAATCACCGGCGGCGACAAGCTCGATGCCGGCCCGATGATCGAGTACTTCACCCCGGTCAACGAATGGCTCAAGCAGCAGAACCAGGGCCAGATGTGTGGGTGGCAGGTGCCGCCTGCCACCGCTGCGGCCCCGGCCGCACCGACGGCGCCCGCGGCACCGTAACCCGTGGGTTGGGCCGGGCCCTGCCCGGCCACAGCCCGCAACGAAAAAACCGGCCGAAAGGCCGGTTTTTTTGTCCGTGACGCTTTGGCCTGCGTCCGGCCTCGATGGGCCGGGAGCACGTGCGACCACGCGTGGCGTAGCGCTACGACTTGGGTTTCAGGGCAGCCGCCAGCTCGGTCTTGAACTGCTCGAAATCCATGCCATCGGCCTTGGCCTCGGCGTGCGCGGCATCCTTCAACGCATCCGAGTACACCAGCCGGACAGGGGTGCCCTGCCGCTCGTGCAGTTCGGCGGCCTGCATGATCAGGGCCAGTACCCGCGCCGCGCTGGGCGTCTGACCGGCAATGCGGCCATCCATCCCCAGCACCCATTCTCCGTCGCGGCGGACGATGCCGGCCAGCAGCGTACGCTGCTGATCGCGCAGCTCTGCGTGCGGCTCAACCGGCGGGGTGGCGGCCTGCTCGCGGTTGGCGGCCTGGGTTTCACGGCGCCGGCGGATGTCGCGGCGCAGTTTGGAGGTGGTCGACATCAGGGACTTCCGGACTGCATGAAAGGGCAAAGGATACCGCACGGGTCCTGATGGTCCCGCCAGCTGCGTGGCCTACTCGATGGGCGTCAGTACTTCGCGGCGGCGCTCGCAATACCGCTCCCAGTACCAGAACGAGCCGCCCAGTGCGAAGAAGCCCATGTAGCCCAACGCCAGATGTACCGGACTGCTGCTGAGCATCGGCGAGACCACACCGGCCACGACGGTGTTGATCATCAGCTGGATGAACATCTGCATCGAGGACGCCAGGCCGCGCTGGTGCGGGTACATGTCCAGCACCGCCAGCGCCAGCACCGGGAAGATCAGCGCCATGCCCACGCCGCCCAGGAAGATCGGCATCACCGCCCACGGCAGCGCGATCTGCTGCACGGACAGCACGTAGGTGATGTTGAGCAGGGCCGACACTGCGCACAGACCGAACCCGATCGCGATCTGCCGCTGCGGCAGGATCCGCCCGGCCATCCGCCCGGACAGGAACGAGCCCATCGTCATGCCGCCGATGGTCGGAATGAACAACCAGGCAAAACCGCCCTCGCCCAGCTTGAGGTGCTGCATCACCAGCACCGGCGCCGAGGCGATGTACAGGAAAATGCCGGAGAAATTCAGCGCACCGGCAGCCGAAAGCCGCAGCAGGCGCGCGTTGGAGCCCATGCGGGCATAGCTGCGCAGCAGTTCACGCATCGACAGTGGCGTGCGCGCCTCGACCGGGTGGGTTTCCGGCAGCCACTTGCCCGTGGCCAGCAGCAGGACCACGCCGAACAGCACCAGGAACCAGAAGATCAGCGGCCAGTCGCCGCCGCCGAGCAGGATCCAGCCACCGATGATCGGGGCGATCGCCGGGGCCACGCCGAAGATCATCGAGACCTGGCTCATCAAGCGCTGCGCGTCGGCACCGTGGTACAGATCGCGGATCACGGCGCGGCCGACGATCACACCCACACCGGCAGTCACGCCCTGCAGTGCGCGGAACACCAGCAACGTGGTCATGTCCCGCGACAGCGCACAGCCGATCGAGGCGCCGATGAACAACACCAGCCCGCCGATGATCACCCGCTTGCGGCCGAAGGCATCCGATAGCGGGCCGTGCGCCAGGCTCATCAGGCCATAGAACAGCAGGTAGACGCTGATGGTCTGCTGCACCGCGACCTGGTCCACCTGCATGCGCTCGCCCAGCAACAGGAAGGCCGGGAAAATGGTGTCGATCGAGAACGGACCGAACATCGCCAGGCCTGCAAGCAGCAGGGCCAGACGGCGGGTCGAAGGTGAGGCGGGCGTCATGCGGGCTTCCGTCAGCGGCCATGCGCACTGCACGGCGGGCGCCTGGCCCGGAACGGGCGGCGCCAGATGAATACGAGGATCCGTTGATCATAGGCCTTTGCCGACCCCGGCACCATGCCCGGCGGCGGTTTCAGGCGTCCATGCGCCCCCGTATTCAGGTGCCGGAAAGGCCCAGTGGGCCGAAGCGCTGGGCTATAATCGCCCCGCTACATGGTGGGAGAAGCGGACACCCGCTGCCGAAGGCGCAACGCCCGTAATCGCTCAGGCCCGATACCACCCGCATCAAAACTCTGGAGAGACCGGCGAGTGCCGGCGCCGAAGGGGCACGAAGTCCGCAGATGCGCGCTTCCAAACTCTCAGGCAAAAGGACAGAGGGGCACCCAGGAAGACCGCAAGGTCCGGTGGATCGCTGTCGCCCGCGACGCGCCCTGGCCCCGGCCGCCTTCCGAACGTGCGTGCCCACTCTCCGAGATGCCAGCCATGTCCCAGAACACCCCCTCCCTGCGCGAGCTTGAACACAGCCACGCGTTCGTCGAACGCCACATCGGCCCCAACGACGCTGAAATCGCGCAGATGCTCGACGTGGTCGGCCACGCCTCGCTGGACGCGCTGACCGATGCGATTGTCCCGGCCGGGATCAAATCGCCGGCACCGCTGGACCTGCCCGAGTCGCTGACCGAAGTGCAGGCACTGGCCAAAATCCGCGCCATCGCCGACAAGAACCAGGTGTTCCGCACCTTCATCGGGCAGGGCTACTACGGCACGCTCACCCCGAACGTCATCCTGCGCAACGTGCTGGAAAACCCGGCGTGGTACACCGCCTACACCCCGTACCAGGCCGAGATTTCGCAGGGCCGCATGGAAGCGCTGATCAACTTCCAGACGCTGTGCGCCGACCTCACGGGCATGGAGATCGCCAACGCCTCGCTGCTGGATGAAGCCACCGCCGCCGCCGAAGCGATGACGCTGGCCAAGCGCTCGGCCAAGTCGAAGTCCGATACCTTCTTCGTGCACGACGCCGTGCACCCGCAGACGCTGGAACTGCTGCGCACCCGCGCCGAGCCGATGGGCATCGTGCTGCGCGTGGGCACCCCGGCCGAGGCGATGGAAGCCGAAGCCTACGGCGTGCTGCTGCAGTACCCGGATACCTTCGGCCATATCGGCGACTACAAGGCGCTGGCCGATGCCGTGCACGCGCGCGGTGGCCTGGTCGCCGTGGCCACCGATCTGCTGGCGCTGACCCTGATCGCCGCCCCCGGCGAATGGGGCGCGGACATCGTGGTCGGCAACTCGCAGCGCTTCGGCGTGCCGTTCGGCTTCGGTGGCCCGCATGCCGCCTTCATGGCCTGCCGCGATGCCTACAAGCGCTCGATGCCGGGCCGCCTGATCGGCGTCTCTGTCGACGCGCAGGGCAACGCTGCCTACCGCTTGACGCTGCAGACCCGCGAGCAGCACATCCGCCGCGAGAAGGCGACCTCCAACATCTGTACCGCCCAGGTGCTGCTGGCGGTGATGGCCTCGATGTATGCCGTGTACCACGGCCCGGAAGGCCTGACCCGCATTGCCCGTCGCACCCACCGTCTGGCCGCGATCCTGGCCGCCGCACTGCGCGGCGTCGGCGTCAACGTGGGCGAGCACTTCTTCGACACCCTGCACGTCAAGGATGTGGACGCCAAGGCGATCCACGCCAAGGCTGCGGCGGCGCGCATCAACCTGCGTGCGATCGACAGCGATGCGGTCGGCATCAGCCTGGACGAAACCGCCACCCGCGCCGACATCGTCGCGCTCGGCCAGCTGTTCGGTGCCACGGTCGACGTGGATGCACTGGATGCGGCCACCGCCGATGCGTTGCCGGCCGCTCTGGTGCGCACCAGCGACTTCCTGACCCACCCGGTGTTCAACACCCACCACAGCGAACACGAACTGCTGCGTTACCTGCGCTCGCTGGCGGACAAGGACCTGGCGATGGATCGCACCATGATCCCGCTGGGCAGCTGCACCATGAAGCTCAACGCCACCGCCGAGATGATCCCGGTGACGTGGCCGGAATTCGCCAACATCCATCCGCTGGCCCCGGCCGATCAGGCCACCGGCTACAAGGAACTGATCGACGGCCTGGAAGCGATGCTGGTCGAGTGCACCGGCTATGACGCGGTGAGCCTGCAGCCGAACTCCGGCGCGCAGGGTGAGTACGCCGGCCTACTGGCGATCCGCGCCTACCACCGCTCGCGCGGCGAAGGCCATCGCGACGTCTGCCTGATTCCGGATTCGGCGCACGGCACCAACCCGGCCTCGGCCCAGATGTGCGGCATGAAGGTCGTGGTGACCAAGACCGATGCCAACGGCAACGTCGACCTGGACGACATCCGCATCAACGCGGAGAAGTACAGCGACCGCCTGGCCGCGCTGATGATCACCTACCCGTCCACGCACGGCGTGTTCGAGGAAGAAGTGGTGGAGATCTGCGAGATCGTGCACCAGCACGGTGGCCAGGTGTACACCGACGGCGCCAACATGAACGCCCTGGTCGGCGTGGCCAAGCCCGGCAAGTGGGGCTCGGACGTGTCACACCTGAACCTGCACAAGACCTTCTGCATCCCGCACGGCGGCGGCGGCCCGGGCGTCGGCCCGTGTGCGGTCAAGTCGCACCTCGCCCCGTTCCTGCCGAAGGTGCTGGGCGGCGAAGGCGATGTCGGCATGGTCAGCGCGGCCAGCTTCGGCAGCGCCTCGATCCTGCCGATCAGCTGGATGTACATCACGCTGATGGGCACCGCCGGCCTGCGCAAGGCAACCCAGGTGGCCCTGCTCAACGCCAACTACATCGCCAAGCGCCTGGCCCCGCACTTCAAGACCCTGTATACCGGCCGCAACGGCCTGGTGGCGCACGAGTGCATCCTGGACGTGCGACCGCTGGAGAAGACCTCGGGCATCGGCGCCGAAGACGTGGCCAAGCGTCTGATCGATTTCGGCTTCCACGCCCCGACGTTGAGCTTCCCGGTCGCCGGCACGCTGATGGTGGAGCCGACCGAGAGCGAATCGCTGCACGAACTGGACCGTTTCATCAACGCGATGATCCAGATCCGCGAGGAAATCGCCGCGATCGAAGACGGCCGTCTGGACCGCGAGGACAACCCGCTCAAGCACGCCCCGCACACCGCCACGGCGGTCTCGGCCAGCGAGTGGGCCCATGCCTACCCGCGTGAGCTGGCGGCCTTCCCGCTGGCCAGCCTGCGCCAGCAGAAGTACTGGCCGCCGGTGGCGCGCGTGGACAACGTCTACGGCGACAAGAACGTGATGTGCGCCTGCATCCCGGTCGATGCGTACAAGGAAGACGAGGGCGTGGAGGTCTAAGCCTCCCTACCCTGACGCAACAGCAGACGGCCCGCGCAAGCGGGCCGTTTTTGTGTTGCCTCATGCCCCCACAATCTGGCGCACCGGCCGAGATCAACGTCGGCGAGACCCTGTGGCATGGCAGGAGTGTGCGGGTCCGCGGGACACGCCGTAAATCCGTCCCTGGAGGCTCGTGAGCGGCATCCATGCCGCTCCAACGGTCCCGCCAACCCACACACCCCCGCCCTCGACAGTGGATCGGCTGCCTCTGAAAAAGCAAACGCGATCGCCGTGCAACGGAGGCGAGCACTAACACCTCATGCACTCATCGGATGACTGTCCATAGCATCAGCTTGGGCGCCCAACGTTCAATGCTGAGTGCTGAGTGCTAAGTACGCATTGCGCATTCAGTTTTGAGCTTTGAGCTTTGAGCTTTGAGCTTTGAGCTTTGAGCTTTGAGCTTTGAGCTTTGAGCTTTGAGCTTTGAGCTTTGAGCGTTGTGTTGTGTTGTGTTTTGTTGTGTTGTGTTGTGTTGTGTTGCCAGCATCACTGCATCGAACATCCCAGCACCAGCTCGGCAGCGTTCTGCGTTCTGCTTTTGACGTCCCATTGCCCACCAGCCCCCTGTCAAAGGGTGGGCACGGGTGGGTTGGCGGGACCGTATGCCGCCATGGATGGCGGCATACGAGCTTACATGGACGTACTTGCAGCGGGTCCCGGCAACCCACCCGTGCCCGCCCAGGCGAGCGGAGGCTCAAACCTGCGGCTGTTGGCTGTTGGCTGTTGGCCGTTGGCTGCTGGCTGTCAGCTGCCCCGACCAGCACGCACCCGACGCGCAATCTCACTACTCGCCGCAATCACCGCCGTCAGCGCCGCCATCGACAGGAACTGCAACCGCGTATGCGCCTCGGACAACAACAGACCGAAAATCAACGCCAACACCCCCAACCCGATCACCGTCAGATACGGATACCCCGCCATCCGGAACGGCAACCGCGTCCCATCCCGGTTCGCACGATGGCGCAGAATCAACTGCGACAACAACGAAATCGTCCACACCAACAGACACGTCGAGCCCACGATGTTGAGCAGCACCGGCAACACCTTGTCCGGGAACACCAGCTCCATCACCGTCGCCGCAAAACCGAACAGCACACTGGCCAGCACCGCGATGATCGGCACCTGGCGCGGATCGGTCCAGCCCAGTACGGCCGGCGCCTCACGGCGCTGCGCCAGCGAGTACATCATCCGCGACGCGCCGTAGAGATTCGCATTGAGCGCCGACAGCAGCGCGATCACCGCGATCAGCGTGATCGCCGTCGCCGCGCCCGGAATCTTGGCCGCTTCCAGCACGGCAGCGAACGGCGACTTCAGCGCCTCGCTGGTCCACGGCACCACCGCGATGATCACGCTCAGCGAGCCGATGTAGAACACCAGGATGCGCCACGCCACGGTGCGGATCGCGCGGGCGATGCTGCGCTCGGGATCTTCGGTCTCGGCCGCAGCCACCGCCACGATCTCGGTACCGCCGAAGGCGAACACCACCACCAGCAGCGCCGCGCCGATCCCGGCCAGGCCCTTGGGCATGAAGCCACCGTGCTCGGTGAAGTTGCGCAGGCCCGGCGAGGCCACGTCCGGCAGCCAGCCCATCAGCAGGGCCACGCCGATCAGGATGAAGCCGATGATCGCAGCCACTTTGAGGATCGCGAACCAGAATTCGAACTCGCCGAAGTTCTTCACCCCGAGCAGGTTGATCGCCGTGAAGAACAGCATGAAGGCCAGCGCGGCCATCGGGACCGGGATCGCCGGCCAGACCGTCGCCAGCAGCCCAGCGGCCCCCACCGCCTCGGCGGCGATGACGATCACCAGCTGTACCCACCACAGCCAGCCGACCGTGGCACCGGCGGTCGCTCCCATGGCGTCCGCGGCGTAGACCGAGAACGCGCCGCTGGTCGGCTTGGCCGCGGCCATTTCGCCAAGCGCGTTCATCACGATGATCACCAGCGCGCCGGCGACGAGATACGACAGCAGCACCGCCGGTCCGGCGGCCTGGACGCCCACCCCGGAGCCGAGGAAAAGGCCAGCGCCGATCGCGCTGCCCAGGCCCATCATGATCAGCTGGCGGGGCTTGAGCGCGTGCCCGAGGCGGGTATCGGCGGGCGGAGTGGCAGGAGCCGGAGTCTGGGATGCGGGCATCGGAATCGATTGGCGGGCAACAAGTGCGACACCATACCCTGTCGGCCGCGCGACGGCATAGGCCACAAGCCCCACCCCGGCTCAGGCGGCCGCGCGCTCGCTGATCTGGGCGCGGTAGGCGCGCGGCGACAGCCCGACCTCGGCCTTGAACTTGCGGGTGAACGCGCTCTGGTCGGTGAAGCCGCAGGCCTGGCCGATGCTGGCGATGCTGTCCGGGCCATGCAGCAGGTGCACCGCCATCTGGATGCGCAGCCGGGTCAGCACCTGCTGCGGGGTCATCTGGAACACCTTGCGGAAGGTGCGCTCCAGTTTGGACAGCGAGAACCCGGTGATGTCGAGCAGGGTCTGCATGCGCACGTTCTCGGCGTAATGCGCATTCAGATGCGCCAGCGCGAGGCGAAGCTGTTCGTACTGCGTGCCCAGGCTGTCCTTCTGGCCCAGATCGCGCGAGATCCCGATCAGCCCGCGGATCTGCCCGTCCACCACCAGCGGCCGCTTGCAGGTCAGGCACCAGCCCGGCTCGCGGTTGGCGAACAGATGCAGCTCCATCAGGTTCTCGATGACCTTGCCGGCCAGCACCTGCTCGTCCTGGGTGGCGTAATCGGCGCCCAGCCCGGTCGGGTAGATCTCCGCTGCAGTGCGCCCGATCACGTCCTTGCGGGATTTCAGCCCCAGCCGACGCAGCATGGTCTGGTTGATGTGCGTATAGCGCCCGTCGCAGTCCTTCATGAAGAACAGGACGTCCGGGATCGCATCAAACAGGGCTTCGATGTCGGCAGGTTCAACGCGCATGCGGCGGGGAAAGACAGAAGGACACCCGGTCAAGGATACCCGCCCGGGCGCCGTCGACCCAGCGCCGAAGCGCCACATGTGAAGCGCGGGTGCAAGCGGTGCCGCCTTTTCGCACCCTCGATTAACGCCCCGGCCGCCAGTGTGAAGCGATCCCCCCTTCCCGCCAGCTCCCGGAGTCGCCTCATGGCCGCCAGCAAGAAAAGCACGAAGAATGCCCCTGCACCCGCCGCCGATGTCCGTGGCGAAGGGGATGAACTGCACCAGCGCGCGGGCAACGGCCATCCTGTGCTGACCACCAACCAGGGCATCCCGGTCGGTGACAACCAGAACTCGCTGCGCGCGACGCCGCGCGGGCCGACGCTGCTGGAAGACTTCATCCTGCGCGAGAAGATCACCCACTTCGATCATGAGCGCATCCCCGAACGCATCGTGCATGCACGCGGCAGCGCCGCCCATGGCTACTTCGAGCTGACCCGCTCGCTCGGCGAGTACACCCGCGCCCGTATCCTCAGTGAGGTCGGTGTGCGCACCCCGCTGTTCACCCGTTTCTCCACCGTGGCTGGCGGCGCCGGTTCGGTGGATACCCCGCGCGATGTGCGCGGCTTCGCGGTCAAGTTCTACACCAAGGAAGGCAACTGGGATCTGGTCGGCAACAACATCCCGGTGTTCTTCATCCAGGACGCGATCAAGTTCCCCGACCTGATCCATGCGGTGAAGATGGAGCCGGACCGTGCCTTCCCGCAGGCGGCGAGCGCGCACGACACCTTCTGGGATTTCGTCTCGCTGATGCCCGAGTCGATGCACATGATCATGTGGGCGATGAGCGACCGCACGATCCCGCGCTCGCTGCGCACCATCGAGGGGTTCGGCATCCACAGCTTCCGGCTGATCAACGATGCCGGCGAATCGACCTTCGTCAAATTCCATTGGCGACCGAAGCTGGGCATCCAGTCCACGGTGTGGGACGAGGCGGTCAAGCTGCAGAGCGCGGACAATGACTTCCACCGCCGCGATCTGTTCGAGGCGATCACCGCTGGCGACTTCCCCGAGTGGGAACTGGCCGTGCAGCTGTTCACTGAAGAACAGGCCGAGGCCTTCCCGTTCGATCACCTGGATTCGACCAAGATCATTCCCGAGTCGCTGGTGCCGCTGACCGTGATCGGGCGCATGGTGCTGGACCGCTGGCCGGACAACTTCTTCGCCGAGACCGAGCAGGTCGCCTACTGCCCGGCCAACGTGCCGCCGGGTATCGACTTCAGCAACGATCCGCTGCTGCAGGGTCGCCTGTTCTCGTATCTGGATACCCAGCTCAGCCGACTGGGCGGGCCGAATTTCCACCAGATCCCGGTCAACGCGCCCAAGTGCCCGTTCGCCAACCACCAGCGCGACGGCCACATGCAGATGAACATCCCGAAGGGACGGGTCGCCTACGATCCGAGTTCGCTGCAGGGCGACAGCCCGCGTGAGAGCGTCGACGGCTTCCCCAGTCACGCCACCGCCCCGGATGACGGCCGCAAGGGGCGCGTTCGCGCGGAGAGCTTCGCCGATCACTACAGCCAGGCCCGCATGTTCTTCCGCAGCCTGGAGGCGCCGGAGCAGGCGCATCTGGCCTCGGCGCTGGTGTTCGAGCTCTCCAAGGTGGAGACGGTCAAGGTGCGCGAGCGCACCGTGAGTCACCTGCGCAACATCGACGATGCACTGGCCAAGCGCGTGGCCGACGGTCTGGCGATGCCCGCGCTGCCCGAGCCGGCGGCCACGCAGACCCCGGCACAGGATTTCCCGAAGGCGCCGGAAGTGCGCATCATCGGCCGCACCAAAGACCTGCTCAAAGGCCGCTGCATCGGCATCCTGTTCGACGAAGGCTCCGACGCGGCCTTGATCGCCAACCTGCGCAAGGCGGCCGACAAGGCCGGGGCGAGCGTCAAGCTGGTCGCGCCCAAGATCGGTGGCGCCAAGCTCAGCGACGGCAAGACGCTGGCCGCCGATGGTCAGCTGGCGGGCACGCCTTCGGTGGTGTTCGATGCGGTCGCGGTGGTGCTGAGCAGTGATGCCGCCAAGAAGCTGAGCAAGGAATCGGCCGCGATCGATTTCGTCAGCGACGCCTGGGCCCATCTGAAGGCGATCGCCGCTGATGACGGTGCACAGGCGCTGCTGAAGATTGCCCGGGTCGGCAACGATGCCGGCGTGGTCGAGGCGGAGGACGCCAAGGCCTTCCTGGCTGCGGCGGCCACCCGCCAGTGGGCCCGTGAACCCAAGGTGCGCACGCTCGCCTGAGCCGTGCGCGGTGCGCCGTGCTGATCTCAGCGCGGCGCGGGTGGCGCCGGGGCCTGTTTGGGCACCGGCGCCGGCTTCATGGGGACGGCCATCGACTGCAGCCGACGGATCGAGCCGATCGGCACGGCTTCGGCACGCCGCTGCGCCGGCCACCACAGGAACACGAACGCGCTGCTGGAGCCCAGCAGCTTCGCAGTGCCGGGCAAGGTGGCGCCATCACCGTTGAGCATCACCTGGACCGGCGTGCCTCCGTTGCCATCCCGGATGGCTTCGGCCTTGTTCAACGCATACAGTGCGGCGCCGATGGCCATGAAACAGACCACCCCCATGCACATGCCGGTCAGGGGGCGCAGCCCGGAAAACTCCCAGTTCATCCACGGCGATTCGGAGAACAGCATCCGCCATCCCCAATGCCGCGCACGCAGGCGTGCCACTTTGGCCGGGTTGCGCCGCCGCAGTGTTTCCGGCCAACCCAGCAGCACCGCCAGCAGTGCGCCCAGCAGCAGGATCAGCACATAGGCTGGATCGCGCAGACCGGCGACCAGGAAGTCGCTGACCTGCAGGTAATCCAGGATCGACAGCCGGAACTTGAAGTAGAAGAAATAGCTCGACCACAGCCCCAGCGCGGACAGGAACACGTAGCCCGCACTCACCATCAATGCCGGTTCCTGGCGCAGCAGGCGCCAGATCACCGCGACCATCGAGTCTTCGTTGCCATGCGTGACCGGCAGCAACGACCAGTCGGTCGGCGTCTGATCCGCCGCCGGTGTCTGCGACTCGCCGCCAGCGGCCGTCGCGATGCCCTCGTCCCTGTTCCCCATGCGCCCCTCCCCGTTCAGCAGAGCATCGCGCACTTTGGCGGTGGACGGAAGCGGACGTGGCAGTGGGCGGATGTGGTGCGAGGACCGCCCCGCTTCAGTGCACGCTGAAACTGGCCACCGTGGCGTGCTCGGTTCCCTCGATGCGCAGGTCGATGGCGAAGCGGTCGCACAGCCGGTGCACGATCGCCAGGCCAAGGCCAAAGCCGGCACTGCCTTCGCCTTTGGCGAAAGGCCGCACGATCGTGTCAGGGTCACCGGCCGGGGCGGTGTTGCGGATGCGCAGGCGTCCGGCCGCGACATCGATGTGCACCGCCCCCTCCCGCGTGTGCGCAAATGCATTGCCGACCAGGTTGGCCAACAACATGTGCAGCACCGGCCCGGGTACCACCAGGCGCACGTTGCCGGGTACATCGACCCGCACCTTGACCGGCTTGCCCTCCAGCAGCGCGGCCTGCTCGAGCACCACCTGTTCCAGCACCGGCAGCACCGCCAGCGGCAGCGCATCCTGTTCAACGCTCTCTTCGCGGGCCAGGGTGAGCAGGGTGATCACGGTCTGTTCGAGCTGCCGCGCCGAGTGCTGCACATGCGCCAGCTGCAGCCGTCCGGCCGCGGACAGCCCCGGTTCGTTGGCCAGCTGTTCGGTCGCGCTGCGGATCACCGCCAGCGGCGTGCGCAGCTCATGACTCGCATCGCGGGTGAAGGCATGTTCGCGGGCAACAAAGGCGCGCACCCGCCCGGTCAGGTTGTCCAGCCCCCGCGCAAGGACGCCGATTTCATCATCGGGGAAGTCGCGCGCGAACCCGACGGGCAGTCGATCCGGTGCCATCCCATCGACCAGTGCGGCCAGTCTGGACAAGGGACGCGTGGTGCGTCGTGCCAGCCACGCACCGGCCAGCACGGCAACGACCACCACGGCCAGCCCGGACCAGGCCAACAGACCCAGAATCTGGCGGCGCATCGGCCGCACCACCAGCTGCTGGCTGACCTCGGCGACCAGCCATCCTGATGTACCGGCGCCGCCCGGTTGCAGCGCGCGCAGGTGATAGTGCCGTCCCTGCGTACCGGCGAACTCGTGGCGCCATGGCTCGGCATCGAACGCGGTTTTCAGATCGGCCGGGAACGTGGCACTGCTCTCGTGCACGGTCATGAACGCGTTGCGCGGCGACGACCAGATACCACCCGCGGCCCGCTGATCCAGCTGCTGCTGCGCTTCCTGTTCGAGCATCGCATCGAAGAAGCGATCCTCCACGCTGTACACGAACACCGCCACGTACAGGCCGAACAGGCTGGCCACCGCCAGTGCGAACACCGCGAAGGCCAGCATCAACCGGTTGCGCAGGCGATGCACACGCGTCGTCATGCGTCGGCCTCCAGCTTGAAGCCGACATCGTGCACGGTCTTGAGCATGGGTCGATCGAACGGTTTGTCCAGGACCTGGCGCAGCAGATACAGATGCGAGCGCAGCGGATCCGACGGTGGTGCCTCATCGCCCCACAGACGACGGATCAGCTCGCTGCGGGTCACCGTGCGCGGCCATGCCTCGGCCAGCAGCACCAGCAGGCGATACGCGGTCTGCGGCAGCCCAAGCACCTGGCCGCGGCGAGTCGCGCTGCCGCTGCGGCGATCGATATCCAGCGAGCCAATGCGCAGCACGTGACCTTCGCGCCGCTCATGCCGGTGCGCCAGCGCCAGGCACCGCGCCAGCAGCTCCTCACCGGCGAACGGCTTGACCAGATAGTCATCGGCACCGGCCTGGAAGCCGACCAGCTTGTCGGCCAACGTGTCACGCGCGGTCAGCATCAGGATCGGGATGTGGCGGTCGGCCTGCTCGCGCAGATGGCTGCACACGCGCAGGCCATCCATGCCCGGCAGGGTCAGGTCCAGCACCAGCACGTCCGGCGGCTCGTCCAGCGCCATCTGCAGGCCGCTGAGCCCATCGGCGGCGAAGGCCACGCGATGGCCGCGCGCCTCCAGCAGCGTGGCCATGCCGGCGCGCAGCGCCGGGTTGTCCTCGATGACCAGGATGTGCAGGCCGTCATGCATGGCGTCAGCCTTCGATCGTGTCCTTGAGCTGCCTAGCTTCGGCCATGTCAGGATGCGTTTCCAGCAGTTTGCCGAGCACGCTGCGCGCCTGTTCCACCTCGCCCAGCCGCCAGTGCGCCTGCGCGATGCCCAGCGGCAGCTGCGGCTCGCTCATGTACGGCGCCGCCAGCTGCATGATCGCCAGGGCGTCACGCACGGCCGCATCGTCCTGCGCGGCCTGCAGCTGGTAGTAGCCGAGCACGCCGATCAACTGGTCGTGATAGCCGGTGCGGTTGCTGGCCAGCTCGCGCTTGACCGCGTCGGCCTCGCCGTCGAGCAGCCGCTGCACCAGCGTCATGCTGGCCTCATCACGCCAAGGGGTGCGGGCGACCGGGGTACGACCGGTGGCGCGCACGATCGCTTCGGCGACCGCCGGCGTGGAGTACGGGTTCTGCCCGGTGATCAGACGCCCGTCCACCACCAGCTTGGGCATCATCAGCGGCGCCTGCTCCCAGCGCGCACCGCGCTCGCGCAGCGCGGTTTCCAGCAGGAACGGGAACTCCTTGGCCCAGCGCTTGCCGAACACGCCCTCCTCCGCATTGGTGAAGCCGGTCATGCGGCGCCCGGCGACCAGCAGTGATCCGTCCGCCAGCCGCACATCCACCAGCGCTGCCGGGCCGTGACAGACGGCCGCGACCACGCCGCCTTGATCGTGCAGCGTGCCCAGCACCGTGCGCAGCGCGGCATCAGCGGGCAGATCGAACATCGCGCCCTTGCCGCCAACCACGTAGACCGCCGCATAGTCGGCCGCACGCAGGGTCGCGGTGGCGCGGGTATCAGCCAGCAACGCGGTCGCCGCCGGATCGGCCAGCACGCGCGCGTTGAAGGGCTCCTTCGGGTCGAACTTGTCGGCTTCCACCGGCCCGCCGCGCGGGCTGGCGACCTGCACGGCCAGGCCGTTGTCGCGGAAGATCAGGTAGGCCTGGGCGAACTCGTCCATCTCGAACCCGGGGCGGGTCTTGCCGTGATCGCGGCCTTCGCCGCTGACGACGATCAGCACCGTATCGGACGCCGCGGGGCGGGCATGCAGTGCGGGGACAGCCAGCAGCAAGGCCAGAACGGCACCGGTGCGGCGCAGCAGGGACAGCATCATGGGAGCACTCCTTGGGAAGTGAGCTCAGCCTGCCGCGCGGATGTGAAGCAGATTTCAAGCGGTCGCCTGCGTGCACGCAGCTGAACAACCCGACCGCCGGGCGCCGTGTCGATGGCTCCATCGGCCCGAAGATGCGAAAATTCCTCCCCCTCCAGGGCAGGCCCCGCGCCAGCCGATTCCCGAGATACCGTGAAGACCCCCCAAGGCTTGCAGGCGCTGATCGACGACGGCGTGATCGATGAAGTGCTCCGCCCGCTCAAGAGCGGCAAGGAAGCAGCGGTATATGTGGTCCGCAGCGGCGACGATGTGCGCTGCGCGAAGGTCTACAAGGACATGGCCCAACGCAGCTTCCAGCAGCGCGTGCAGTACCAGGAAGGCCGCAAGGTCCGTGGCAGCCGCGAAGCGCGCGCCGTGGGCAAGGCCAGCAACTACGGCCGCAAGCAGCAGGAAGCGGCCTGGAAGAACACCGAGGTCGATGCGCTGTACCAGCTGCGCGATGCCGGCGTGCGCGTGCCCGAGCCGTATGGCTACTTCCACGGCGTGCTGGTGATGGAGCTGGTCACCGATGCCGAAGGTTATTCCGCCGCGCGCCTGGGCGAGGTCGAGCTCAGCCCGGAACAGGCACGCGAGTTCCACCAGATCCTGGTCCGCCAGGTGGTGCGCATGCTGTGCTGCGGCCTGATCCACGGCGATCTGTCGCCGTACAACGTGCTGGTCGGCCCGGAAGGCCCGGTGGTGATCGATTTTCCGCAGGTGGTCAGTGCGGCGGGCAACAATGCCGCACGCACGATGCTGCTGCGCGACGTCAACAACCTCACCGCGTACCTGGGCCGCTGGGCGCCGGAGCTGCTGGAGACCTGGTACGGCGAGGAGATGTGGGCGCTGTTCGAGGCTGGCGATCTGCTGCCGGACAGCGTGCTGACCGGTGAATTCGAGCAGGATGAGAGCACCATCGATCTGGATGGCGTCCGCCATGCCATCAACGATGCACGCGAAGAAGCACTGATCCGCCAGCAGGGTCGCGAAGCGGCGGAAGAGAACGAGGACTGAGCCGGGCGCGCCGCTGCGGCGGCCAGCCGGATCGGTATGAAAAAGCCCCGCCGGAGCGGGGCTTTTCTGTACTACTCAGCGCACGCGTGCCATCACGCCGCCTGCAATGCCGCCGGGCGACGCAGGCTTGCCGCGCTGTTGTCCAGCTTGAACACCGCCACCGATTCGGTCAGTGCATACGCCTGTTCTTCCAGCGCGCGGCTGGCAGCGGTGGCTTCTTCCACGAGCGCCGCGTTCTGCTGGGTCACCTGGTCCATCTGCACGACCACCTGGTTGACCTGCTCGATGCCGGCGGCCTGTTCCTTGGTCGCGGCGGCGATGTCGCTCATCAGCTGATTGGTGCGCGAGCTGGCCTGGGTCAGGCGGGCGATCGCCGCTTCGGACTGCACGGTCACGCTCAGTCCGGTCTTGACCTTGCTGCTGGACTCGTCGATCAGGTCCTTGATCTCCTTGGCCGCCGTACCGGCACGCTGCGCCAGCGTGCGCACCTCGGTGGCCACGACCGCGAAACCGCGCCCGTTCTCACCGGCACGGGCCGCTTCCACCGCCGCGTTCAAGGCCAGGATGTTGGTCTGGAACGCGATGCCATCGATCACCGAGGAGATCTCGGAAATGCGCGCCGAGGACTGGTCGATCTCGCTCATGACGGCTGCCATCTGCGCGATGGCCTGCTCGGTTGCCTTGACCGCGGCACCGGCCGCATGGGCTTCGTGGTCGGCCTGGTTGGCCAGTTCGGCGTTCTGGCGGACTGTGGAGGTCAGCTCTTCCATCGAGGCAGCGGCCTCTTCCAGATTGGCCGCCTGCTGCTCGGTGCGGCGCGACAGATCGCTATGGCCTGCGGCCAGTTCCTGTGCGGCATCGTTGATGCTGCCGGCTGCCCCCTGGATCTGCTGCACGATGCCGGTCAGCTGGACAGCGGTTACCGTGGCATCGTCGCGCATCTGCGCGAACACACCTTCGTAGTGGCCGTCCATGCGCGAGGTCAGATCGCCGGTGGAGATCGCACGCAGCACCTGCGACAGGTCGGCGATGCTGCTCTGCGAGCTGGCCATCATCCCGTTCAACTGGGCGACCATCGCGCGGAACTGGAACTGGAAGCTCTGCTCGGTACCACGCACCGAGAAGTCGCCCGCACGTGCAGCCGACGCCAGCGTCTCGATCTGCTGATTGATCGCCATCAGGCTGTCCTTGACGGTCGCCATGGTGGTGGTCAGCACGGCCTTTTCGCCGGGATAGGTGTCCAGATCGCGGCTCAGGTCGCCGATCGCATAGCGCTGCATCACCTCGACCATGTGGAACTCCACGGCCACGTGTGACCCGACGAGCTCGTTGGTGGCGCGGATCATGCGTCCGAAATCGCCGGGGAAGGCGGCTTCGTCCATGCGGTAGCTGATGGCGCCGGCTTCATGCTGGCGGGCCATGTCCAGCTGGGCAGTGATCGCGCCCTGGACGGTCTGGCGGACCGTGGCCATGGCGTTGCCCAACTGGGTGATCTCATCGCGGCCGCCCAAGCGGAAGTCCTGCTCCAGGTCACCCTTGGCCATGCGGGTGGCCAGACCGACGGCGCGGGCCAGCGGGCCGGTCAGGCTGCGTCCGATCAGGATCGAGGCCGTGATACCGACCACCAGCGCGACCGCACCCAGCACCAGCAACTGCAGGAAGGTGCGCTCGCCCAGCCGGATCGCTTCGGCGGCGGCCTCGCGGCTCTGCTTTTCTTCATAGTCCACGCCATCGCCCAGCGCCTTGTTCCAGGCATTGGCGGCTTCCTGCACGGCGCCCAGGGTCAACGCAGTGGCAGACGCAAAATCCCCCTGCTTGAGCTGCTCGCTCATCTGCTTGTTGAGCGGGCGCGCGACCGCGCGGGCCGCCGCGATGGCGTCGCCGATCGCTTTGTCTTCGGCGCTGGTGGGCAACGCCTGGTAGGCGGCCCAGCTGGCTTCATAACGCTTCACCAGATCGGCGATGCGCACTTCGTCATCAGCCAAACGGTCGCCCTGGCGGATCAGCATCTCACGCCGCACCACCATCATCTGGTTGTTGGCATCAAGCATGTCCGACAGCATCCGGACCTTGGCCACATTGACCTCGACCACCTGCTGCATCGACTGTTTCTGTTCCGCGCTGCCGGTTGCGCCGATGGCGACGACCGCAGCCACCAGCAGCAACAACAGGCCGAAGCCCAGGCCAAGCCGCCAGACAACGCTGACGTTCCGCAAATAATCCATGACAACTTCCAAACGTGGGGGGTGCACTGGTATCGGCCTTCCCTGGACGGCCTTGATCCGTGGGCGTGTTGACGGGTGAATGGGTTCACGTAGTGGACACATTGGCCGGGCCGGTGCCCACACTCAGCCGCGCGTCAGGCTTTTCACGGCCGCTGCGCATGCCCGGCAGGCATGGTGGAAGCACGTCTCTCCTGGAATCGCCGATGACCCTTCGCCTGCACCAGATCGCCCGCCTGTCCGCCCTCGCCCTGGCGCTGGCCGCCCCTGTCTGGGCGGTCGCCCAGACGGCACCGGCCGCGGCACCGGCGACCGCCACGGCCGACACGCCGCTCGCCACCGGGCCGCGCTCGGACCTGCATGCCCAGGTGCTGCTGGACCGCGCGCACTTCTCTCCGGGGCAGATCGATGGCGAAGTGGGTTCCAACCAGAAGCGCGCCGTGTCCGGTTTCCAGGCCGCACGCGGGATCAAGGTGACCGGTGAGCTGGACGATGCGACCTGGAAGGCCCTGCAGCCGGACAGCGCCCCGCCGCTGGTGCGCTACACGCTGACCGCCGAGGATGTTGCCGGCCCGTTCCAGCCCGTGCCGAAGGGGCCGGCCGAACAGGCCAAGCTGACATCGCTGGGCTTCGGCTCGGTGGAAGAAGCACTGGGCGAACGCTTCCACGCCTCACCCGACCTGCTGAAGACGCTCAATCCCGGTGTGGACCTGGGCAAGGCCGGCAGCGTGATCCAGGTGCCGAACATCGCGGTCACGCCGCTGGCCAAGGCCAGCAAGCTGGTGATCGACAAATCCGACTCGACGCTGCGGCTGTTCGATGCCGACGGCAAGGTGTATGCGCAGTTCCCGGTGTCCTCGGGCAGCAAACATGACCCGTTGCCGATCGGCAAGTGGAAGATCCTCGGCATCTCGCGCGATCCGACCTTCCACTACAACCCCAAGCTGTTCTGGGACGCCAAGGCCGGCGACAGCAAGGCGGTGCTGCCACCGGGCCCAAACAATCCGGTCGGGGTGGTCTGGATCGACATTTCCAAGCCACATTACGGCCTGCACGGCACACCCGAGCCTGGCCACGTGGGCAAGACCGAGTCGCATGGCTGTGTGCGCCTGACCAATTGGGATGCGCTGCAGGTGGCCGATGCGGTGGATGCCTCCGTGCCCGTCGTGATGCAGGAGTAAGCGCATGAAGACCCTGCGACTGCTGGCGGTGGGCCTGGTGATCGGTGTGGTCGGCTATTGGTTGCTGGGGCCAGGGCCCTCGGCCCGCCTCGGCGCCGCCGAACCGGCGAAGGTGGGCTCGGCCACGAGTTCCACCCGTGCCGCACTCGACGCACCGCCGCCGCCATCCCCCCCGGCCCGCGCACCCGCACCGATCCCGACCACGCCCCTGCCGCCCGCGCCTGATGCGGGCGGTGTCGCACCGCCCCCTGCGGATGCCACCGGCGCCCTGTTGCTGCCGGTGCAGGGCATCCGTGCGGACCAGTTGCAGGACACCTTCACCGATGCGCGCAGCGAGGGCCGCGTCCACGATGCCATCGACATCCTGGCGCCGAACGGCACGCCGGTGCTGGCCGTCGCCGACGGCACCGTCGAGAAACTGTTCGACAGCGTGCGGGGCGGGCTCACCGTGTACCAGTTCGAACCGAGCGGTCGGTACTGCTATTACTACGCCCATCTGGACCGCTACGCCGACGGTCTGGCGGAGAAAAAGACGGTCAAGCGCGGTGAGGTGATCGGCTATGTCGGCAGCACGGGCAATGCCAGCCCGGAAGCGCCCCACCTGCATTTCGAGATCCATGTACTGGGCCCGGAAAAGCAGTGGTGGAAGGGCGAATCGATCAATCCGTACCCGGTGTTGAAGGGTCAGCAGGCGATTTGATCAAGGCGGGCCGCATGCCACGGCACCACGATGGCGGGCGTGGTCACAGCCGTCCGACGGCCGCGGGCAACCAGTAAAACTACTGGCGCGAATGCGGGATTTTGCCGTTGTCCCGATCTGCAGCGCAGCGGACACTGGCCGCTGACGGCACGCCTCGACCGCCACACCCGCTCTGGAGATGATTGTGATGATGATCGCGCACCGTGTTGCCCTGCTCCTGCTCTGCGCCGGTGCCGCAGCAAGCACCGCCGCAGCGCAGGACCTGCCCGCCACCGCACCGGACCGCTTCGCGATGCTGGATCGCAATGGCGATGGCAAGGTCAGCCGTGATGAGTACGACGGTGACGCGTTCTTCCGCCTGGTCGATGCGGATCACAACTACCGTGTGAGCGTCGATGAAGTGCAGGGGGTGCTCGGTCCGCAGCGTGATGGCGAGTTCTCGGCAGCCGAATGGGTGCGCATTGCCGATCAGAACGGCGACGGCGAACTGAGTGCCGAGGAAATGCGCCGCTCGTCAGAGATGCGTTTCCAGAGCCTGGATGCCAACCACGATGAGACTCTGGAACTGTCGGAACTGCAGATGGGCATCGGCCGGCGCTGACGCGGGCACGGGCGCGGCAACGAAAAAGCCCCGCTCACGCGGGGCTTTTCCTTACTGCTCCACACAATGCCGGGCATGCCCGGCACGGCGCACCTGATCAGGCGAACGGATCCTGCAGCACCATGGTGTGGTCGCGGTCCGGGCCGGTCGAGACGATGCTCACCGGGCAACCGGCCAGCTCTTCCAGCGCGCGCAGGTAAGCGCGGGCGGCCGGCGGCAGGTCGTCCCAGTTGGTGATGCCGTGGGTGTTCTCGGTCCAGCCCGGGAACTCCAGGTACACCGGCGTGCATTCTTCCCAGCCCTGCGCGTCCAGCGGCGCGTACTCGGTACGCTTGCCGCGGTATTCGTACGCGATGCAGACCTTCAGCTTTTCCATGCCGTCGAGCACGTCCAGCTTGGTGATGCACAGGCCGCTGATGCCATTGATGGCCACGGCGCGCTTGAGCGCGACGATGTCCATCCAGCCGCAGCGACGCGGGCGACCGGTCGAGGCGCCGTACTCGGCACCGCGGTCGCGGATGCCCTGGCCGACTTCATCGTCCAGCTCGGTCGGGAACGGGCCACCGCCGACGCGGGTCGCGTAGGCCTTGGCGATACCCAGCACGTAGTCGATCGCATCGGCGCCGACGCCGGCACCGGCCAATGCGCCACCGACGGTGGTGTTGGAGCTGGTGACGTACGGGTAGGTGCCGTGATCGATATCCAGCAGCGCGCCCTGGGCGCCTTCGAACAGCACGCGCTTACCCTGCTTGCGCAGGTCGTGCAGGATGCCGGCAACGTCGGACTTCATCGGCTCGACGTATTCGCCGAAGGCCAGCGCTTCGTCGTAGGTCTTCTGGAAGTCGACCGCGTCGGTCTTGAGATAATTGGTCAGCACGAAGTTGTGGTAATCCAGCGCGGTGCGCAGGAGTTCTTCCAGCTGGGCCGGGTAATGCAGGTCGGCGATGCGGATGCCGCGACGCGCCACCTTGTCTTCATACGCCGGGCCGATGCCACGGCCGGTGGTGCCGATCGCCTTGCCGCCGGCAGCGCGTTCGCGCGCCTGGTCCAGGGCGATGTGGTACGGCATGATCAGCGGCGCGGCCGGGGAGATCTTCAGGCGCGAACGGACTTCCACACCGGAGGTTTCCAGCTCGGCGATTTCCTTCTGCAGCGCGGCCGGCGAGATCACCACGCCGTTGCCGATCAGGCACAGCGCGTCTTCACGCAGGATGCCCGACGGAATCAGGTGCAGCACGGTCTTCTTGCCATTGATGACCAGCGTGTGGCCGGCATTGTGGCCGCCCTGGAAGCGCACGACAGCGCCGATTTCCTCGGTGAGCAGATCGACGATCTTGCCCTTGCCTTCATCGCCCCACTGGGCACCCAACACGACAACTGACTGACCCATGACGGGTAACTCCTGGTTTTTGTGCGGCCATCGGGGCCGCGGGTTTGGGACCCTGCCGGGGTGGCCGCTCAGCGCGGGGTGGCGGGCTCCAGCGGGGAGCGCGCCGACGCTGGGGTACCCAGACACGGAAAAAGCCGGACGAGTGACTCTGAAACAGAGTGCCCGTCCGGCTTTTGTGCATTATCCGGGTTTCCGATGGCCGCTGCCACCCCGGGGGCCGGTGGACTTCACCGGCCGGTCAGAACCGCCGCCTGGGTCGTGTCGGCCAGCGGCCGGCACGACCCACCAGCGCATGGCGGTAACCCGCTCAGTGCTTGAGCCACCACAGGGTGGTCAGGCCCGCCAACAGGATCACCCCGCCCCAGGTGCGCAGGGCGCTGCTGCGCAGCATCAGCAGCTGCTCGGCCATCCGCTTCCAGGCCAGCGGGGCGGCGAACAGGAACAGGCCTTCGAGCACGGCGACCAGGCACAGGGCCGAGAACAGATCTTTCATGACATCTCCACAAACAAAACGGGGACCCGGTCTGCACCGGGTCCCCGTGGATGACTACCGCCTGCGGCCTCAGCGATCGCTCTTGAGGTACTGCAGGAACGGGTCGTTCTTGTCGAGCACGATCACGCCGTTGCCGTCGGTCATGGAGCCACGGTAGGCCTCCAGGCTGCGGTAGAAGGCGTAGAACGAGGGGTCAGCCGAGCCGGCCTTGCCGTAGATGCGGGCGGCATCGGCATCGCCGGCACCGCGCAGCTGCTGGGCATCGCGCTCGGCTTCGGCCACGATCACGGTGCTCTCGCGGTCGGCCTGGGCACGGATGGTCAGCGACTGCTCTTCACCCTCGGCGCGCAGCTTGGCCGCTTCCTGCTTACGCTGGGCGCGCATGCGCTCGTACACATCGTTGATCACCTGGCTGTCGGTCGGCAGGTCGATCTGCTTGATGCGCAGGTCGATGATCTGCATGCCGAGCGCCTTGACCGACTCGTTGATGCCGGTCAGCTGGTTGGCGATCAGTTCGCTGCGATCCCCGGACACCAGCTGCTGCAACGAACGCGAGTTGATCTGGTTGCGCAGCGAGTCGGTGATGATCGGGGCCAGACGGGCATTGGCCACGCGGGCATCGCCGCCGGTCGCACGGAAGTACGCGCGCACGTCGGAGATGTAACCGATCGCGAAGAAGTCGACGCTGACGTCCTTCTGCTCGGCGGTGAAGTAACGCGCCGGGGCGGTATCGAGCACCTGGAAGCGGCGATCGAACACGCGCACCGTTTCCACCAGCGGCACCTTGAAGTGCAAGCCCGGCTTGATGTCCGCACGGACCACCTTGCCCAGGTTCAGCACCATCGCGGTCTGGTCCTCACGGACCACGTAAACCGAACCCAGCAGGCCGAGCAGGACCGCTACGGCCAGACCAATCCACAGTGAACTTCTCATCGGCTGCCCTCCTCACGACCGGTCGGGCGCGTCGTCGGACGCTCCGCATTGCGAACGCCATCCACGGCCGTGCTGGCAGGCAGCGACGGCAGCATGACTTCCGGGGTCACCGCCGGAGCGGCATTGGTGCTGGTGCGGTTGTCGCCCGGCATCGGCACGTAGATCAGCTGGCGGCCATCGCCACCGATGATCTTGCGGTTCTCCGAGAGCACCTTCTGCACCGTTTCCAGCCACAGGCGCTTGCGCGTGACTTCCGGGGCGTCCTTGTACTGGACCTGCAGCAGGCTGAAGCGCTCGGCATCACCCTCGGCCTTGGCGACCACGGCCTGCTTGTAGCCTTCGGCGGTGGTACGGGCCCGTGAGGCCTGGCCGCGCGCTTCGGGAACCACCTTGGCGGCGTAGGCCTGGGCTTCGTTGATCAGCCGCTCCTTGACCTGCTGGGCACCGTTGACCTCATCGAAGGCCGGCTTGACCTCCTCGGGCGGACGGGCATCGGGCAGGGTCAGGCCGGTCACCGACAGACCGGTGCGGTAGCTGCCGAGCGAGGCCTGCAGGCGCTCTTCGGCGGCCACGGCCAGCGGGCCGCGGTTGTTCAGCACGTTGTTGAGGTCGGCACGGCCGACCTGCTCACGCACCGCGCTCTGCGCGGTCTGTTCCAGCACCTGGTCGGCATCGACCGAGCCGAACAGGTACAGGCGCGGATCGTCGATGCGGTACTGGACGTTAAGCGAGACGTTGACGATGTTCTCGTCGCGGGTCAGGACCGGCACCTGGCTGCTGAACGTCTTGATCTCGGTGGCATTGACCTTGGTCACCGATTCCAGCGGCCAGGGCAGCTTGAAGTTCGGGCCAGGCTGCAGGATGCGATGGAATTGACCGAAGCGCAGCACGACGCCGCGTTGCTGTTCGCCGATCAGCTGGAAGCTGGAGAACAGCAGCAGCAACACCGCAGCCACTGCAACCCAGCGCAGGATGCCGCCATCGAACAGGTCTTTCAGCGGACCGGGCAAACCGCCCCAACCGCCGCCATTGCCGCCACCGCGAGGACCGAACGGTCCACGTCGATTCTCGTCGGGGCCTTGTCCGCCCTTGTTGCCGCCGGGTGTATTCCAGGCCATGCACGCTCCATCAAGGTAAGGTTGCCTGCGGGCCACTCCCGCACCGTCAACCGTTAAAACGTTGTCGATTCTACTAGATGGGGCAGATCGACAGGATTGGAAGGGGTCACGCATCTCCGGGAACGATTCATAACTGCATTCGCGAGGGCCCATGAGGGTCCCCGCACCCCGGAGCAGCAGGTAAGGTGGCGTTTTCCCCCGTCAGGCATCTTCATGGCAATTCCCGACCGGTTCAACGCTTTCCGCATCCACCAGGACGATACCGGCTACCATGCCGGGCTGGAACCGATCGGCCTGGACCAGCTCAACCCCGGCGAGGTGGTCCTCCGCGCGCACTGGTCCTCGGTCAACTATAAAGATGCGTTGGCCGGCACCGGCAAGGGCAAGATCCTGCGGCGCTTCCCGCTGGTCGGTGGTATCGACGTGGCCGGCACCGTGGTCGCTTCGACCGACCCGGCCTACCGCGAAGGCGATGCGGTGCTCGCCACCGGGTGCGGGCTGAGCGAGACCCGCGATGGCGGCTACAGTCCGTATGTGCGCCTGGCCGCCAGTGCGGTGATCCCCCAGCCGGCTGGGCTGAGCCCGCGCGAGGCGATGATCCTGGGCACGGCCGGCTTCACCGCGGCGCTGGCCCTGGTGCGGATGCTGGACAACCGGCAGACCCCCGCCCACGGGCCGCTGGCAGTGACCGGGGCCACCGGCGGGGTCGGCTCGCTGGCGGTGGATATCTTCACCCGGGCCGGTTTCGAGGTGCATGCGATCAGCGGCAAGGCCGACCAGGCTGGCTATCTGCGGGGCCTGGGGGCCCGCGAGGTTCTGCCGCGTGAGGTGCTGGCGACCTCCCGACCGCTGGAATCAGCGCGCTTCGGCGGCGGGCTGGACAATGCCGGCGGCGCGATGCTGACCAGCCTGCTGGCGCAGACCGTGCCCTACGGTTCGGTGGTCAGTGCCGGTCTCGCCGCCAGCCCGGCACTGGACATGACAGTAATGCCCTTCATCATCCGCGGCGTGTCGCTGCTGGGCGTTTCGTCCTCCAGCGCACCGCGTGATCGGCGCGAAGCGGTCTGGGACAAGCTGGGCGGCGCGTGGAAGCCGGCGCATCTGGAGACGATCTGCACCGGCGAGGTCGGGCTGGATGGCCTGCCCGCGGCGTTCGACACCCTGCTCGCGGGCGGCAACCACGGCCGCACGGTGGTACGAATCGACTGAGCGTGGCAGCCGGGCGACGGACGGCACGCCCGGCGCTTCACGACGGTGCGAGGCCCGCACTACACTGCGGGCATCACACGGGGAACACCATGGCACGCATTCTGATCGTCGACGATTCACCGTCGCAGCTGTTGGGGATACAGCGGATCGTCGAAAAACTCGGGCACGAGATCCTGACCGCCACCGATGGCGCCGCCGGGGTGGAAACGGCCAAGGCCGAGCTGCCCGATCTGGTGCTGATGGACGTGGTCATGCCCAACCTCAATGGCTTCCAAGCGACCCGCACGCTGGCACGCGACGCCTCGACCAAGCACATCCCGGTGATCCTGGTGACCACCAAGGACCAGGACACCGACCGCATGTGGGGCATGCGCCAGGGCGCCAAGGCCTATATCACCAAGCCGTTCTCGGAAGACGAGCTGTCCGAGGTGCTGGAGCGCGTTTTCAGCCACCAGGAACCGCCGACGGCGTGAGCTGATGGCACGGTGAGCCGACCAACGGTCGGCTTCTACCGCGAAGGCAATCGCGGCCACCCCGGTAGACACCGACCGTTGGTCAGTGCGCAACGATGACCCGGACGCCGCGCACCACCTGCCTCAGACCTTCTCGCCGAATGCCTTGGCCAGCGTCTTGTACGCTTTCTTCTGCGCCTCATCGGTGGGCGCCGGCGCAATGATCTCCAGCTCCACGATCTGATCGCCATCCGGGTTGCCCGGCAGGCCGCGGCCACGCAGGCGCAGCTTGCGGCCGGCATCGGACTCGGCCGGCACCTTCAGCTCCACCGCACCGCCCAGGGTCGGCACGCTGATGCTGGTGCCCAGCGCGGCCTGCCACGGGGTCACCTGCAGGGTGTACAGAATGTTGCGGCCATCCACCTCGAACTGCGGGTGCTCGGCGTATTCCACTTCCAGCAGCAGGTTGCCGCCACCGGTGCCCTGCCCGCCCAGCCGGATCACCTGGCCCGGGCGGATGCCCTTGGGCACGCGCACATCCAGCTGCTTGCCGCCCACGTTGATGCGCAGGCTGTCGCCCTGGTAGGCGGCCTCCAACGGCACCGACAGCTTGGCACGGGTATCGCGGGTCGGCTGCGGGCCCTGGCTGGCGCCGCCGAAGCCACTGGCGCGGCCACCGCCACCGCCGCGCTGGCGCGCGAACAGGCTCTCGAAGAAATCGCTGAAGCCGCCGCCACCGGCGCCGCCACCAAACACCTCTTCGAAGTCATAGCCCTGGCCACCGCCGTAGTTCGGCGGGGTATGGAACTCCTCGCCGGGCCGGTAGCCCTGCGCCTTGAGCTGGTCATAGGCCGCGCGCTTCTGCGGATCGCGCAGCGCCTCGTAAGCCTCGTTGACCGCCTTGAACTTGTCCTCGGCCCCGGCTTCCTTGCTCACATCCGGGTGGTACTTGCGCGCCAGGCGGCGGTACGCGGTCTTGATCTCAGCATCGCCCGCGGTGGGTTCCACCCCGAGCGTGGCGTAGTAATCCTTGAATTCCATCCAAACACCTCGACTAAGTTCGGCCACCCGCGTGGGCGGGCGCCGTCCGCGCAATTCTAGCCGCTGCGGACCGGCCCACCGTGACGCCGGGCGCGAATGATCCTGCGCAATGCGGCGGACATCCCGGACGGCTACGCTGCCCCCGTGGCCCGCCTTTCCCGCTACAGATGGGTCTGCACGGCGGCTTTTCAACGTGTTGACATGGCCATCCCATGCCCCTCACTACCCTGCCTGTGTCCAAGGAGTCCGCATGACCATCCACGTTGGCGACCGCATTCCCGAAGTCACCCTCAAGCGCATCCGCGAGGGCATGGAGACCATCGATACCCATGCCCTGTTCGATTCGCGCAAAGCGGTGCTGTTCGGCGTGCCCGGCGCATTCACCCCGACCTGTTCGGCCCGGCACCTGCCCGGCTTCATCGAGCAGTTCCCCGAATTCCGCCACCGCGGGATCGAAGTGTTCTGCATGGCGGTCAACGACCCGTTCGTGATGAAGGCCTGGGGCGAGAGCCAGCAGGTGCCCGACGGCCTGCAGCTGCTGTCTGACGGCAATGGGGAGTTCACCCGTGCGCTGGGCCTGGAAATGGATGCCAGCAGCTCGGGCATGGGCATCCGCTCGCGCCGCTTCGCGCTGTACGTCGAAGACGGTGTCGTGCGCGAGACCTTCATCGAGGAACCCGGAAAATTCGAGGTGTCTTCGGCGCAGTACGTGCTGGAGCATCTCCCCCGCTAGACCCACGCAACAGAGGAACCCGGCCAGCCATGTCAAAGCCAGCCAAGAACACCCCGAACGCCGCCCCGGACAACACCCGTCCGCCGGGCATCAGCGACACCGCCACCCTGCGTGCCAAGGCCCGCAAGGACATCGAAGATGGCGCCATCACCGACAGCTACAGCGCCGACCGCGAAGCGGTGATCAAGCTGCTCAACGATGCGCTCGCCACCGAGTACGTGTGCGTGCTGCGCTACTACCGCCATTACTTCATGGCCAAGGGCATGCTCGCCGATTCGATCAAGGCCGAGTTCCTGGAACACGCACAGCAGGAACAGGCGCACGCCGGCAAGCTGGCCGAACGCATCGTGCAGCTGGGCGGCGAGCCGGACCTCAATCCGGACACACTCACCGCGCGCTCGCATGCCGAGTACAAGGAAGGCAGCGACCTGCGCGACATGGTCCGCGAGAACCTGATTGCCGAGCGCATCGCGATCGACAGCTACCGCGAGATGATCAACTTCGTGGGCGACAAGGACACCACGACCAAGCGCATCCTCGAAGAGATCCTGGCGCAGGAAGAAGAACACGCCGACGAGTTCGCCGACCTGCTGGACGGCTGGATCGGGGAGTAATGTTGGACGGTAGTGCCGGCCCACGGCCGGCACTGCCAGACCCTGCGCACCGCATGATCAGCGCAGGATCCGGAACCGCACCTGCGTCCAGGCACCGTCAGCAGCGAGCGCGGTCAACGTGTGCTCACCCACCTCATCAAAATCGCGCTGGAACAGTCGCGCCCCTTCGGTGCGGGCAATCCAGCGGTCATCCAGCAACCAATCCACCGTTGATTCGTTGCCCAGTGCACGCAGCTGCAGGCGCACGCCGTGCTCGGCATTCGGTGCGCGTGCGAGGGTGGCGCGGTCGTTGAGCCCCTCGATATGCAGGGTGCCGCCACTCTCGCGGCCGTCGGCGCTGCAGTCCGGGGACAATGCAGGCAACTGCGAGGCCTGGCGCTGGGCCTGTGGCAACCACGGCGACAACAGCGCTGGCCAGCGCGCGATCTCACGCGGCTCCGCCGCATGCGGCCGGCTGCACTCCGGCGACAGCCGCAGCCCCGAGCGCGCATCCACCTGGAAACGCTGCAGCCCCGGCTGCCACAGCCGCGCCTCGCGTTCGGCGAAGGTCGGCGGCACGACCCCGTCCAGCACGAAGGCCGGCATCCGGCGTTGGCACAGGGGCGCTGCGGTCTGCTCTACCAAGCCGCCGGTCGGCCAGCAGATCTCGGCCTGCGCCACGCTCGCCGGCATCGGCGCCGCACTGGCATCGCCGGCCTGGCGCGGCAGACTGTCGATCACTTCGAACATCAGCGGCAGGGCGGTCACCGCACCGTATTGGCCGGGCAGCGGCGTGCCATCCGGGCGCCCCACCCAGACGCCTACCGTGTAATGGCGCGTCGTGCCGATCGCCCAGGCATCGCGGTAGCCGTAACTGGTGCCGGTCTTCCAGGCCACACGTGGGCGGCCGGTGACATCGAAGGTGCCGGTGCCGTAGCCCGGGCGTGGATTGGACTCGAGCACCTCGCGGGTGATCCACGCCGCGCCGGGGGACATCAGACGCCGCTCTATCACCGCATCCTCGGCGGTGTAGCGCACCCGCCCGGCGATGCCGTTGCGGTTGAACGCGGCGAAGGTGCCGACCAGATCCTCCAGCCGCGCACCGGTGCCGCCGAGAATCAGCGAGAGATTGGGCGCACTGCCATGCGGAAAGCGCAGGTTGATGCCCGCATGCGACAGGCGTGCGGCAAAACGCGCCGAGCCGACCCGATCCAGCAGGTCCACCGCCGGCACGTTGAGCGACAACCGCAGGGCCGTGGCGGCACTGACCGGCCCATTGAATGCCGCATCGAAGTTGCCCGGCCGGTAGCCACCGAAGCTCTGCGGCGCATCCACCATCAGGCTTTCCGAATGGATCAGGCCATCATCCAGCGCCATGCCATACAGGAACGGCTTGAGCGTGGAACCCGGTGAGCGCCACGCCTGCACCATGTCCACATGGCCGAGCCGCTGCTTGTCGCCGAACGCCACCGAACCGACGTAGGCACGTGCCTCCAGTGTGCGGTTGTCCACCACCAGCAATGCCGCCGAGGTGCGCTCGGGCAGCTGCGAAAAGTAGGACGACACACGCTCTTCCAGCGTGCGCTGCAGGCCGATATCCAGCGTGCTCTCGATCCGCGCCGCCCGCGGCTGTGCCGAGCGCAGCCGCTGGGCGAGCAGCGCCGCATGCAGCGGGGGCTGCAGCGCGCGCGTGACCACCGGCTCGATGCGCGCATCGTCGACCTCCTCGCGTGACCACACACCGAGTGACACCATCCGCTCTAGCACCTTGTCGCGCGCCCGCTGTGCCGCCTCCGGGTGGCGATCCGGGCGCAACCGGCTGGGCGACTGCGGCAGCACCGCCAGCAACGCCGCCTCGGCATGCGACAACTGCGAGGCCGGCTTGCCCAGATAGGCCCAGCTCGCCGCCTCCACGCCTTCAATGGTGCCGCCATACGGTGCGCGTTCCAGGTACAGGCCGAGGATCTGCGCCTTGCTCAGGTGCAGTTCCAGCTGCACCGCGCGCAGCAGCTGCTTGGCTTTTCCCCACGGCGTGCGCGTATGCGGATCGAGAATCCGCGCAACCTGCATGGTCAGCGTCGAACCGCCGGAGACAATCCGTTGTTCGAACAGCCATTGCTTGCCGGCGCGTAGCAGGCCCCACGGGTTGATGCCGGGATGCCGCCAGAACCAGCGGTCTTCGTAGTTCAGCAGTGCCTGCAGATACCGCGGCGAGACGCTGTCGGCCGAGGCCGGATAACGCCACACCCCGTCGGCATCGGCGAAGGCGCGCAGTGGCGTGCCATCGCGCGCAACCACCAGGGTGCTGGTGTCGCGCTGCCTGGGCAGCGGTGGCGGGAACGCGAGGTCCAGCGCCAGCAGCAGTGTGAGCAGCGCAGCCGTACCCCATCGCAGGTACGGCAGCACGCCGCGCAGCACCGACGCCCACCACGGCTTGGAGAAAAGAGACGTCATGTCGATTCAGCAGCGAGGCAGGCGGGCCGTCATCGCGACGGCCCGCTCTGCGATCAGGGCTGCACCACGGTCAGCGAGGCCGGGAGGCTGCGCCCCACCCCGCGCAGGTCGGGACGGTACATGTCCTCCACCAGCGGCGGTGGCACGCGGTAGGTGCCCGGCGTGACCGCACGCACCAGGTAGAACACCTTCGCGGTGCTGCCCCGCGAGAGTTTCAGCGCGGCCACGTAGCGGTCGTCGCGGAACTCCTCGTGCTTGATGTTGGCCGCATCGCCACGATCGTTGACGCTCAATCCGTCGACCACCACATCGGCCCACTGCTTGGCATCGCCCAGGTTGAAGTTCTCGATCTCCAGCCCGGCCGGCAACAGATCGGTCAGCAGGGCGTCGCGCATGTCCACGTTCGGGGTGACACTGACCCGCACGATCAGGGCCTCGCCTTCCTTCAGCGGACGCGGCGTCCACGGCTTGCCGTCGGTGGTGTACCAGCTGCGCTCCACGCCGAGCGTGCGGCTGTCCGGTTCCGGCGGGTTGCGCGGAATGCCGGCCACTTCCAGACTGGCGAACATCGGCGGCTCCCCCTGCGGGGTGAAGCGCACGCCTTTGGCCAGCGCGGCGTAGTCGAAGCTGCGGCCGAACATGCGCCGTGCCGAGATGCTCTCGCTCTCGCCACCCACCACCAGTTCGCCGGAGACCAGTTTCTTCTGGTTGGCCGACAACGCCTTGCCCATGCGGGCCAGCGCCACCTGCTCCTGGGTGCTCAGCCACATCCAGCCACTGTTGCGGCGGGCATCCAGCGCGCGGCCGAGATCGACCGCGCGTGCATCGTAGGCGGGCTTGGACAACTTGCGCTCGTGCAGCAGCGCGATCATCAGCGCGTCATCGCGCACCGCGCTGCCGTAATCGCCGAAGTAGGCCGGGCGGTCAGCCGCGCTCTTGGCAAAGCCGGCGGCAATGGCCGCATCGCCGCGCTTGTGGTCGCCCTGCAGGGACAGCGCGATGCCCAGGTGCACCAGCGACAGGCCGGTCAGCGACTTGCTGCGTTCGTTGTCGTACAGCGCGCGCAGGGTACCCAGCGGTGCACGGTTGACCCGGGCCAGCACGTAGCCCGAATAGGCCTGGTTGGCGAATTTCAGGTTCTCGCGGCGATCCTCGCCATAGAACTGGTTGCCGCCGGACAGCAGATCCTCGCTCAGGCGGTTCAGCGCCTTCTGCAGCACGTTGTCCGGTACCGCGAAGCCGGCGTCCTTGGCGTCGAGCAGGAACTCGGCGATGTACGGCGTCAGCCACGGATTGATGTAGCCGTCGTCACCCCACATCGAGAAGTTGCCGTTGGCCACCTGCATCGAGGCCAGGCGACCGAAGGCACCTTCCATGCGCTCGCGGCGGGTCTTGGCATCCAGCCCGTCCGCGCCGAGCATGGCCGAGGTCGCCTCATCCAGCATCAGCGCGGCGTAACCCTTGCTGGTGGTCTGCTCGGCGCAGCCATACGGATAGTTGAGCGCGCCGTTCAAGGCACTGGCGAACGGAATCGGCGGCAGCGCGCTAACCAGCATGCGTGCGGTCACCGAGTCGTTCATCAGGCCATCGGCCAGCCCGGCCTCCATCGTGACGGCGGCCAGCGGATCCAGCGTGCGGGTCTGCGCGCGCAGCACCTGCGGCCACGCCGCGCGCACCGGCAGGTCATAGCGGCGATCGACCTTGAAGCCGTTGCCGTCCACGCGCACGCGCACCTTGGCCACTGTGTAGCCCTCGCGCGCGGTCAGCGGGAAGCTCAGCGTGCTCTTGGCATCCGCGTTGAGCTTGAGTGTGCGGCTGGATTCGCCCAGGGTCAGCGGCCCGATACCATCGACCTGCACCTTGAACTCGCCCGGCGTGCCGGTGAAGTTCTGCACGTCCAAGGTCACGGTGCTGGTATCGCCGGGCGCCATCACGCGCGGCATGCTGGCTTCGGCCAGGATCGGCGCGCGCACCACGGTCTCCACATCACGCTTGCCGTACTGGTCATCGGCGTAGACCAGCGCCGAGACGCGCAGCGTGCCGTTGAAATCCGGCACCTTCAACGCGATCCGCGCAATGCCCTTGGCATCGAGCTTCACCGGGCCGGAGAACAGGTCCACCGTCTGCACGCGCGCGGTCGGGCGCTTGGCCTGCGGCATCGCCGCCAGCGCCATGTCGCCACCGAACTTCAGCTTGCCGCTGCTGCCGTCGAAGCTCTCGATCACGCGGCTGTAGATGTCATACGCATCCACACCCAGGCGACGCTGCGCGAAGAAGTGCGCGGCGGCATCGGGAACCGGGAAGCGGGTGATGTTGAGGATGCCCACATCGACGGCCGAGACGGTCACATGCGCGACCTTGCCGGCCAGCTGCGGGGCACTCACGGTGACCGGCAGCGTCTGCTCCGGGCGCATCTGCTTGGGGGCCACCAAGCCGACCGCGATCTGCCGCGCCTTGCGGTCCATCGGCACATGCACCACGCCGACCGCACGGGCCGGGGTGATCTTGCTCGGGGCACTGCCGCCACGGAACACCAGTGCCGTGATGTAGACGTCGTGACGTTCCCATTCGGCCGTGACCGGAATGTCGTAGGTGCTGCCCGGCTTGGCGTCGATATCCTGGACGTAGAGCATCTTGTCGCTCTCGACCATCAGCACGCCCTTGCCGGCATGCGGCGGGGTGACGGTGACGCGCACGGTATCGCCGGCTTTGTAGCCGGTCTTGTCCAGCGCCAGCTTGACCTTGTCCGGGCGTGCATCCAGGCCGCGGTTGTCGTCGTTCCAGCTCCAGCCGGCATTGAAGGGGTAGCGGCTGGTCAGCCCGGTGGCCGGATCGAACACGTCCAACCGGTACTCGCCCCACTCCACCGGGAAATCAACGCCGACCGCCGCACTGCCGGCATCGACGGTGCGGGTGTCCTTGTTCTCGAAGCGGCGGGTGAAGTCGTAATCCCAGCGGTTGTCGTTGAAGGTCCAGTGGTAATCGCGCAGCTCGCGCACCAGCGTGACCTTCAGGCCCTTGGCCGGCTGCGGCTTGCCTGCCGCGTCCACGCGCATCAGTTCGAAGCGCGCATTGCTGTTGGCATCGGCGCCGTCCTTGGGATCGAACAGCGGGCGTACACCCACCAGCGCCGGGGCCGGCCACATCACCCGCTTCAGGGTGCGGGTCACGGTGCGCCCACCGGTTTCATACACGCTGCCGGACAGCACCACGGCGATCGGCGCGGTCGGCTTCACTTCCGCCGGCAGCTCCACGTCCTGGCGCAGTTTGCCGTCGGCCGGGAATTCGGTATCGATGACGTCGCGCGCCTCGCGCGGCAGCGCGGTGGTCGGGTCGCCAAAGAAGTAGCCCGGCAGCGACTCGACCGGCGACTGCTCGGCCGCTACGGCCAATCGCGCGGTGAAGCGGTTGCCGTCAGCCGGCGCACCGTACAGATACGCCGCATCGGCCTGCAGCTTGAGCGGCTCGCCCGGCTTGAGCGTCTTCTGCGCGCTGTCCAGATCCAGCTTCATGCGCTCGGGCAGGAACTCCTCGATGCGCAGGGTCATGCCCTGGATCGCTTCCTTGCTGGCCGGGTTGGTGCGGAACTCCACCTGCCAGCGCCCGGTCGGCGCCTCGGCCGGGATCAGCTGCTCGAAGCTGAAGTAGCCCTGCTCGCCCGGGGTCAGGCGGGTCTCGCGGAAGGTCTTGCCGTCGGGCTGCTTCAGGCGCAGGAAGACGGGCTGTGGCTTCACCGGCTTGCCATCGTTGTCACGCAGCAGGGCGGAAATGCGCACAGTCTCGCCGGGACGGTACAGGTCGCGGCCCGACCAGGTGAACACGTCGAACCAGGCGTTGTCGCGCCCGGCCACGGCGAACTCGCTCAGGTCCAGCGCGGGCTGGTTGAACGGCAGCATGGAGGTATCGCCGCCACTGCTGGCGATCAGCACATGGCTGGCATCGAGGGTGTAATTGAGCAGCGCATTGCCGTTGCCATCGGTCGCGCCCTTGAGCACCACCTCACCCTTGCCATCGAGGATACGCAGCTCGATCTTCTTCAACGACGCCCCGCTCTGCAGCGAGGCGGTGTGCACGAACAGCGTGTCCTTGTAGGCACGCGTATGCAGGCCGATGTCGCTGACGGTGAAGAAGGCGGTGTCGTACTCGCCTTCGAACGAGCCGCTGCGCTTCATCACCGCGAAATACAGGCCGGGCTGCTGCAGCTCCTTGATGTCCTGCGTGGGCAGGTAGGTGAGCACGCGCTCGTTCTGCTTGCCGCCGATCACGAAGCGGTTGACGTACACCGGCTCGGCCAACTGCGACATCGGCGTCTTGTCGCCGTACTCGCTCTCCAGCTCCCAGCTGCCGCGGCGGCCGCCGCGCTGGTACTGGCTGAAGAAGTTCGGCAGTTCCTTCTCGCGCACGCGCAGGAACTCCACGTCCACTTCCGGCACGTTGACCGACACCACCGGCAGGCCACGGCTGTCCTTGGCCGGCAGCACGCTGCCCTGGGAGGCGAACCCGGCCACCGGCTTGAGCTCGCCGGTGAAGACCTTCTGGCGCAGCTCCTTGCCGATCCGGCTGCCATCGGCGGCGAGCAGGTCGGGCGAGACGATCAGCGAGTATTCCTTGGCCGCCTCCACGAACGGATAGCGCAGGGTCTTGCCGTCATCGGACAGCGACCAGCTGCTGTCCTCGGTGCCGACCTTCTCGGCAAAGCGGACCAGCGCGTCGAAATCCTGGGTGCCGACCAGCGGGCGTGAGAACTCCAGCGCCAGCGACAGGCCGTCGCTCTTCTGATCCGGGTAGGCCCGGACCAGGGTGAACTCGGTGACCGCCTCGGCCTTGGCCGTGATCGGCGCGCCGGACGGTGCGGGCAGCTGGCCGCTGTCGTTGCGCTTGCAACCCCCGACGCCGATGGCCAGGCCGGCGACCAGCGCCAGGCCCGCGATTCCCTTCCAGCTCCACTGCCCGAACCGACTGCGGCTAGCCATGACGTCACTCCTTGAACAAGGCGGCCAGTATACGGGCCGTCCCGGCCCGTCCGGGGGCGGGGATCTTTGGCGATCCAAGGCGTCATGGTGGGCGGGCAGGTGCGCCGCGGGCGGCGGCGGACGGCAGCCGACCAACGGTCGGCTCTACCCGGCGACGTAGAGGTCGACGTACTCATGCACCGGCATCGCCTCCAGCGCGACCGGGTCCAGCGACGACTCCAGGATCCTGCGCTGCTGCACGGTCGGGAACACCCCGGCCAGGTGACGGCGGAATTTGTCCTCCAGCAGCGGGATGCCCTCGGCCCGGCGCCGGGCGTGGCCCAGCGGGTACTCGACCACGGCCTCCATCGTGCTGCCATCGGAGAAGGTCACATGCAGCGCGTTGGCGATGCTGCGCTTGTCCGGGTCCAGGTAGTCGGCCGTGAACTGCGGCGCTTCCACGCAGGTGATCTTCGCCCGCAGCGGATCGATGCGCGGATCGGCCGCCACGTCATCCTCGTAGTCCTCGGCAACCAGCCGGCCGAAGATCAGGCCGATCGCCACCATGTACTGCACGCAGTGATCGCGGTCGGCCGGGTTATGCAGCGGACCGGGTTTGTCGATGATGCGCAGGCAGGCCTGCTGGGTGCGCAGGGTGATCTGCGCGATGTCTTCGCTGCGTTTGCCGCTGGCGCGCATCTGAGCGTGCACCTGCATCGCCGCTTCGACCGCGGTCTGGCCATGGAACTCGGCCGGATAGCTGATCTTGAACAGCACGTTCTCCATCACGTAGCTGCCGTACGGTCGCTGGAAGCGGAACGGCTGCCCGCCGAAGGAGACATCGTAGAAGCCCCAGGTCGGCGCGGTCAGCGCACTGGGATAGCCCATCTCACCGGCCGCGGCCATCAGCGACAGGCGCACCGCACGGCTGGTGGCATCGCCCGCCGCCCAGCTCTTGCGCGAGCCGGTGTTGGGCGCGTGCCGGTAGGTGCGCAGCGACTGTCCATCCACCCAGGCCAGCGACAAGGCATTGAGCATGCGCTCGCGATCCAGGCCAAGCATGTGCGACACCACCGCGGTGGAGGCGACCTTGACCAGCACCACGTGGTCCAACCCGACCCGGTTGAACGCATTCTCGAGCGCCAGGCAGCCCTGGATTTCATGCGCCTTGACCATCGCCTCCAGCACATCGCGCATGGTCAGCGGTGCCCGCCGCAGCGCCTCGGCATTGCGGCTGAGCCAATCGGCGGTGGCGAGGATGCCACCGAGGTTATCGGACGGATGTCCCCACTCCGCCGCCAGCCAGGTGTCGTTGAAATCCAGCCAGCGGATCATCGCGCCGATGTTGAACGCGCCCTGCACCGGATCAAGCTCGAAGCGCGTCCCTGGCACCCGCGCGCCGTTGATCACCTGCATGCCGGGTACCAGCGGCCCGAGCAGCTTGCTGCAGGCCGGGAACGAAAGCGCCGCCAACCCGCAGCCCAGCGTATCGATCAAGCAGTGCCGCGCGGTGGTGTACGCCAGCGGCGAGCTGACCTGGTAATCGCGGACGTAATCGACGATGTCGGTCAGGACCGTGTCCCAGGCGGGGCGCTGGTTGCTGTGGCTGTCATGACCGGACATCGCGATTCTCCTGTTAGGCGTTACAACGTGGTGGCAGGCACCCGTACCGCACCGTCCATCAATACGCGGGCACTGCGGCTCATGATGGCCTTGGTGACCGTCCACTGACCGTCAACGCGTGCCGCCTGCGCGCCCACGCGCAGCGTGCCGGAGGGATGACCGAAGTTCACCGATTCACGCTCACCGCCACCGGCGGCCAGGTTCACCAGCGTGCCCGGGATGGCGGCGGCGGTGCCGATGGCGACCGCGGCGGTGCCCATCATCGCGTGGTGCAGCTTGCCCATGGACAGCGCGCGCGCGTGCAGATCGATATCCCCGGCGGCGATCTGCTTGCCGCTGGAGGACACGTAGTCCTGCGCGGGGGCGACGAAGGCGACCTTGGGCGTGTGCTGGCGGGTCGCGGCCTGCTCGATGGTCTCGATCAACCCCATGCGCACCGCGCCGTGCGCGCGGATCGCTTCGAAACGCGCCAGGGCCGCCTTGTCCTCATTGATCGCCGGCTGCAGTTCGGTACCGGTGTAGCCCAGATCGGCCGCGTTGAGGAAGATGGTCGGAATGCCGGCGGTGATCATCGTGACCTGGAAGCTGCCCACGCCAGGCACGTCGAGCGTGTCGACCAGGTTGCCGGTCGGGAACATCGCCCCACCCTCGCCATCATCGGAGGGATCCAGGAACTCCAGCTGGATCTCCGCGGCCGGGAAGGTCACGCCATCGAGTTCGAAATCGCCGTCCTCCTGCACCTGGCCCTCCACGATCGGCACGTGCGCCAGGATGGTCTTGCCGATGTTGGCCTGCCAGATCCGCACGGTGCACAGACCGTTGTGCGGAATCCGCGCCGGATCAATCAATCCGTTACTGATCGCGAACGGACCCACCGCCGTGCTGAGGTTGCCGCAGTTACCGCTCCAGTCGACAAACGCCGTCTCGATCGCCACCTGGCCGTACAGATAATCCACGTCGTGGTCCGGCACCGACGGCGCGGAGATGATCACGCACTTGCTGGTGCTGGAGGTCGCGCCGCCCATGCCATCGGTGTGCTTGGCATACGGATCAGGCGAGCCGATCACGCGCATCAGCAGCGCATCGCGCGCCGGGCCGGGCACCTGCGCAGCGGCGGGCAGGTCGGTCAGCTTGAAGAACACGCCCTTGCTGGTGCCACCGCGCAGGTAGGTGGCGGGAATGCGGAGCTGGGGGAGATGGGTCATGAAATCATGTCCGTGCAGGATGGATGGGGACGAGCGGATGCTTCATCCGTTTGAATGGCGCTGCGTGCACTGGGGAACGGTCATGGCATCTGATCCATCAATGCATCCAAACCGCGCGAGGCATCCCAAACGCGAAGGATGTCAACGCAGCCCGGTAGGTCGAGGTAATAGATCAGATAGCGATCAAAGACGGGCAGCACCGTGAATCGCAGCGGGACCGGCAGTTCCTCGGTGACCCAGGCATGCCGATCCGATCCTGCCTCAGGAAACGCTGCAATCCGCGCCAACGCGGCATCCACCGTTGCAATGAACCGTTCGCCCAGTGCCAGCCCGCCCTGACGCGCGAACCAGAGCGCAGCCTCGGCCACGTCCCGTTCCGCGCGTGGCCGCCACTCAATCGGCTTCACGGTCCAACCGCTCTGCCAGATCCTGGCGCATCCGTTCGAAGGTCGCCGGGGTGACCGGAACACTTGGGCCAGACGTCAGGCCCTCCGCAATCAACCGGCGCAGCAGCTCTTCGGCTTTTTGCCGCTGGCGCTGGCGGATCAGGTCGCGCACATAATCGGACGTACTGGAGTACCCGCCCTGGGTGACTTCCTCATCGACAAACTGCTTGAGCGGATCGGTGAGCGAGATGTTCATCGTGGCCATGATCAGACCTCTTTGGCAATTTTTGCCATAAAAGTGTGCACCTACCTTTCATTGATCGCAACTCCGCCTCGTTCATCCCGCCGATCTACTCTTTCCGCCCCCGTGCTACGACGCTCCCAGCGAAACAGCCACAGAATGGCCAGCTTGGTGCTGCCGCTGACCACAGCCAGCAGCAGCAGCGGCCAGCCCAGGCGCAGCCCCATGGCGAAGGCGAACACGATGGTGGAGATGTCCATCAGCAGGATCAGCTGGCTCATCCGCAGCGACACCGCGCCGGTGCGGCCGGAGCGCCAGATCAGCAGGATCTGGTGCGCATAGCCCTGTGCCAGCAGCACGGTAATGGCCACGATCATCGCCGAGGCGAGCACGCGCCCCTCATCTACGTGACGCTGCCCCCAGACCAGCCCAGCCAGCGCACATAGCAGCGCGAGGCAAGCCAGCGCCAGCCCAATGGTGGCCGCGCGGCTGCGCCGGTCCATCCAGATCTCGCGCAGGATCAGCAGCACAAGTACCGAGGCAAGCAGGCGCGGCCAGACAATGAAATGGTTGAACGGCTGGATGGAGTAGCCGTAGACGAAGAACGACAGGTACGCGAGGAAACTCACCGTGAACTGGTTGAGCGACAGGATGTCGGTGGCGATTGCGCCCGGCGTCCCGCTCGCGCGGCGCTGCCATACCTTGCGCAGCTGGGCCCACACACCCACCAGGCTGAGCAGGATGAAGGCGGTATTGATCGCGCCCGCCACCGTGTAAAACATGTCGCCGCCTGTCCTTGTTGTTGTGGAACCTACGCGCCGATGGCCCCATGCCAGCGACGCGCCAGGCCCGCACCTCGCGGGCGGGCCTGGCATACCGTCACATCGCCTGCGCCGATTCCAGGAAGTCCTGCGCGAACCGCTGCAGCACGCCACCGGCCTCGTAGATCGAGACCTCTTCGGCGGTATCCAGCCGGCAGGTGACCGGCACCCGCAGCTGTTCACCGTCGCCGCGATGGATGACCAAGGTCAGCTCGGCACGCGGCACACGCTCGCCCAGCACGTCGAAGGTTTCGGTGCCGTCGATGCCCAGGGTCTTGCGGTTGACGCCTTCCTTGAATTCCAGCGGCAGCACGCCCATGCCGATCAGATTGGTGCGATGGATGCGCTCGAAGCCTTCGGCGGCGATGGCTTCCACGCCGGCCAGACGCACGCCCTTGGCGGCCCAGTCACGCGAGCTGCCCTGGCCGTAGTCGGCGCCGGCGATGATGATCAGCGGCTGCTTGCGGCCCATGTAGGTTTCGATCGCTTCCCACATGCGGGTGACCTGGCCTTCCGGCTCCACGCGCGCCAGCGAGCCCTGCGTGACCTGGCCATCGACCACGGCCATTTCATTGATCAGCTTCGGGTTGGCAAACGTCGCACGCTGCGCGGTGAGGTGATCGCCGCGGTGGGTCGCGTAGGAATTGAAGTCTTCCTCGGGCAGGCCCATCTTCGCCAGGTATTCACCGGCCGCGCTGCTGGCCATGATCGCGTTGGACGGCGACAGATGGTCGGTGGTGATGTTGTCGCCGAGCACGGCCAGCGGGCGCATGCCGGCCAGGCTGCGGGCACCGGCCAGCGCGCCTTCCCAGTAAGGCGGGCGGCGGATGTAGGTGCTCTGCGGGCGCCAATCGTACAGCGGGCTGATCGGGGCGCCGTGCTCCACCTTGAAGGTGAACATCGGGTCGTAGACCTTGCGGAACTGTTCCGGCTTGACGCTGGCCTTGACCACCGCGTCGATCTCGGCATCGCTTGGCCACAGGTCCTTCAGCGTGATCGGGTTGCCGTCGGCATCATGGCCGAGCGCGTCCTTCTCGATATCGAAACGCACCGTACCGGCGATCGCATAGGCCACCACCAGCGGCGGCGAGGCGAGGAAGGCCTGCTTGGCGTACGGGTGGATGCGGCCGTCGAAGTTGCGGTTGCCCGAGAGCACGGCGGTGGCATACAGATCGCGATCGATCACTTCCTGCTGGATCTTCGGGTCCAGCGCGCCGCTCATGCCGTTGCAGGTGGTGCAGGCAAAGGCGACGATGCCAAAGCCCATCTGCTCCAGTTCGGTCAGCAGGCCGGCTTCTTCCAGATACAGCTGCACGGCCTTGGAACCGGGCGCCAGCGAGCTTTTCACCCACGGCTTGCGGGTCAGGCCGGCGCGGTTGGCGTTGCGCGCCAGCAAGGCCGCGGAAATCACGTTGCGCGGGTTACTGGTGTTGGTGCAACTGGTGATCGCGGCGATGATCACCGCGCCATCGGGCATCAGGCCATCGGCCTGTTCCTGCTTGCCCGAGGCCAGCTTGCCTTCATCGGCGATGCCGCGCGCAGCCAGATCGGTCGTCGCCACACGCTTGTGCGGGTTGGACGGGCCGGCCATGTTGCGCACCACGGTGGACAGGTCGAACTGCAGCACGCGCTCGTAGTGCGCGGTGACCAGATCGTCAGCCCACAGGCCGGTGGCCTTGGCGTAGGTTTCCACCAGCTCGACCTGCGCATCCTCGCGGCCGGTCAGGCGCAGGTAGTCCAGGGTCTGCTGGTCGATGTAGAACATCGCCGCGGTGGCCCCGAACTCCGGCGTCATGTTGGAAATGGTGGCGCGGTCACCGATGGTCAGCGCATTGGCGCCCTCCCCGTAGAACTCGATCCACGCACCGACCACGCGCTCCTTGCGCAGGAACTCGGTCAACGCCAGCACCACGTCCGTGCAGGTGATGCCCGGCTGCGGGCGGCCGGTCAGCTCCACGCCGATGATGTCGGGCAGGCGCATCCAGGAGGCGCGACCGAGCATCACGCTCTCCGCCTCCAGGCCACCCACGCCGATCGCGATCACGCCCAGCGCGTCCACGTGCGGGGTGTGGCTGTCGGTGCCCACGCAGGTATCCGGGAAGGCCACGCCATCGCGCACCTGCACGACCGGCGACATCTTCTCCAGGTTGATCTGGTGCATGATCCCGTTGCCCGGCGGAATCACGTCAACGTTCTTGAAGGCCTTCTTGGTCCAATTGATGAAGTGGAACCGGTCTTCATTGCGGCGGTCCTCGACGGCGCGGTTCTTCTCGAACGCAGCCTTGTCGAAGCCGGGGAATTCCACCGCCAGCGAGTGATCCACGATCAGCTGGGTCGGCACCACCGGATTGATCTGCGCCGGGTCACCGCCGGCGTCGGCGATGGCATCGCGCAGGCCGGCCAGATCGACCAGGGCGGTCTGGCCGAGAATGTCATGGCACACCACGCGGGCCGGGAACCACGGGAAATCCAGGTCCTGGCGGCGCTCGATCAACTGGCGCAGCGAGGCCTCCAGCGTGGCCGGATCGCAGCGGCGCACGAGGTTTTCGGCCAGCACGCGCGAGGTATACGGCAGCGTGGCATAGGCACCGGGCTGCAACGCGTCGATCGCGGCACGGGTATCGAAATAGTCCAGCGCGGTGCCGGGGAGGTTCTTGCGGTACTGAGTATTCATGGCTGGCGATAGCTGCTTGTTGGCGGGCCGGGGCGTCGTGACACCGGCGAAGAAGGAGTAGCGACGCCGCAACGGAGCAGACCGGCATCGCGCCGGCCTGGTCCGCAAAGCACCCGCGAACGGGTGCGGTACGTCTGTCTTACTTGCGCTGGTCGATCGGCACGAAGGCCTGGTCTTCCGGGCCGGTGTAGTTCGCGCTCGGGCGGATGATCTTGCCGTCGATGCGCTGCTCGATGATGTGCGCGCTCCAGCCGGAGGTGCGGGCGATCACGAACAACGGGGTGAACATGGCCGTCGGCACGCCCATCATGTGGTAGCTGACCGCGCTGAACCAATCCAGGTTCGGGAACATCTTCTTGATGTCCCACATCACCGACTCCAGACGCTCGGCGATGTCGTACATCTTGACGTTCTGCTGCTCGGCGGACAGGTCGCGCGCGACCTCTTTGATGATGTTGTTGCGCGGATCGCTGACGGTGTAGACCGGGTGGCCGAAACCGATGACGACTTCCTTGCGCTCCACGCGGGCCTTGATGTCGGCCTCGGCATCGTCCGGGTTGTCGTAGCGCTTCTGCACTTCGAAGGCCACTTCATTGGCGCCGCCGTGCTTGGGACCGCGCAGGGCACCGATGCCGCCGGTGATCGCGCTGTACATGTCGCTGCCGGTACCGGCGATGACGCGGCAGGCGAAGGTCGAGGCATTGAACTCGTGCTCGGCGTACAGGATCAGCGAGGTATGCATCGCCTTCACCCACGAATCCTGCGGCTTCTCGCCGTGCAGCAGGTGCAGCAAATGGCCACCGATGGAGTCGTCGTCGGTCTCCACGTCGATCGCGCGGCCGTTGTGGCTCCAGTGGTACCAGTACAGCAGCATCGAGCCCAGGCAGGCCATCAGCTTGTCGGCGATGTCGCGCGCGCCCGGATGGTTGTGGTCGTCCTTCTCCGGCGACACGCAGCCGAGCACGGACACGCCGGTGCGCATCACGTCCATCGGGTGCGCTGACGGCGGCAGCTCTTCCAGCGCGGCCTTGACCGCGGCCGGGATGCCACGCAGCGACTTCAGCTTGGTCTTGTAGGCCACCAGCTCAGCGCGGGTCGGCAGCTTGCCGTGGACCAGCAGATGCGCGATTTCCTCGAACTCGCTGGTGTTGGCCAGATCGGCGATGTCATACCCGCGGTAGTGCAGGTCGTTGCCGCTGCGGCCGACGGTGCACAGCGCGGTGTTGCCGGCAGCGGTGCCCGACAGGGCGACGGATTTCTTCGGCTTGAAGCCGGGGGCGGTAGTGGTGTCGCTCATGATCCCTCCAGAAAACAGTGTGCGGTCTTACTTCTTGGCGGCGAACAACGCATCGAGCTGCTGCTCGAAGGCGTGGTAACCGATACGGTCGTAGAGTTCCTCGCGGGTCTGCATCGCCTCCACCACATTACGCTGGTGGCCCTCGCGGCGGATGGTCTCATACACGTTCTCTGCCGCTTTGTTGGCAGCGCGGAACGCGGACAGCGGGAACAGTTGGATGGCGACGCCGGCCGAGGCCAGCTCATCGCGGCTGAACAGCGGCGTGGCGCCGAACTCGGTGATGTTGGCGAGCACCGGCACCTTCACCGCATCGACAAAGCGGCGGTAGGTCTCCAGATCGTAGGCGGCCTCGGCGAAGATGCCATCGGCACCGGCCTCGACGCAGGCGATGGCACGTTCGATCGCGGCATCCACGCCATCGACCTGGATGGCATCGGTGCGCGCGATCAGGAAGAAGTCCGGATCGGTCTTCGCATCGGCAGCGGCCTTGACCCGGTCCACCATCTCACCCTGCGACACGATCTCCTTGCCCGGACGATGACCGCAGCGCTTGGCGCCGACCTGGTCCTCGATATGGCAGGCGGCCGCGCCGGCCTTGATCAGTGATTTGACGGTGCGCGCGATATTGAACGCGCTCGGGCCGAACCCGGTGTCGATGTCCACCATCAGCGGCAGGTCGCACACATCGGTGATGCGGCGCACGTCGATCAGCACGTCTTCCAGGGTGTTGATGCCCAGGTCCGGCAGGCCCAGCGAGCCGGCCGCGACGCCGCCACCGGAGAGGTAGATTGCCCGGTAGCCGGCGCGCTTGGCCAGCAGCGCGTGGTTGGCGTTGATCGCGCCGATCACCTGCAACGGCGATTCGGCGGCCAGTGCGGCGCGGAAACGGGCGCCAGCGGAGGAAACAGGGGTGCTCATGCGGCATTCCATCGTGGTTGACGGGTTGATAAGCGCAAGGGCCGTGCCAGCTGGCAAGTATCTGATTTCATTGAGGCGGCACGATGACCGAAGCGTTTCACCTTGAAACATTGAAACATCTGTAACATGGATGAAACTGAACCATCGAAACATGCCCATGTCGATCAGCCTGCCCCGGCACCGCTCCCGCCTGTCCGACCCGGATGCTGGCCCATTGCCCGTGATCTGGACGGTCAGCGTGTCACGCCTGACCGGCCTGCTCGGCGATGTGATTCCGGAGTTCGACCGCCGCGCCCGCATCGTGCCGATCAATCTCGGCTTCGAGGAGGCGGTGGATGTGATCGGCCAACGCCTGCGGCGCGAACACTGCGACGTGGTCATCGCCGGGGGCTCCAATGCGGCCTACCTGCGCAGCCGGCTGGAGGTACCGCTGGTGCCGATCCAGGCCAACGGCTTCGACCTGATGGAAGCGCTGGCGCGCGCACGCCGGATCGCCCCGCGGATCGGCCTGGTCACGCATGCCACCGATGTGCCGACCTTCGGCAGCTTCCAGCACAGCTTCGGGCTGGACATCGAGCACCGCCGCTTCGTGACCCGTGAGGATGCGCGCGACTGCATCGCCGATCTGCGTGCCAACGGTATCGAGGTGATCGTCGGCACCGGCATGGCGATCGACCATGCCGAGCAGGTCGGCCTGCCCGGGGTGCTGCTGTACTCGGCGGACTCGGTGCGGCAAGCGTTCGAACATGCCTTGGAGCTGACCCAGACCCTGGCTCGTTCCGGGGCATCGTCACTGCGGCGGCGGGCACCGGCCAAGCGCCGGGATGCGGATCACGCCCTGCTCGGCGACAGCGCGCCGATGCAGCAGGTGCGCGAACACATCGCGCTGTATGCCCCGTACGACAGCACCGTGCTGGTGACCGGCGCGACCGGCACCGGCAAGGAGCTGGTGGCGCGGCAACTGCATAGCGCCAGTGGCCGCCGGGGTCGTTTCGTCGCGCTGAACTGCGGGGCAATCAGCGAGTCACTGCTGGAAGCCGAGCTGTTCGGTTACACCGAAGGCGCGTTCACCGGCGCACGTCGTGGCGGCCGTGTCGGTCTGGTGGAAGCCGCCGAGGGCGGCACGCTGTTCCTCGATGAAATCGGCGAACTGCCGCTGCCGTTGCAGACCCGGCTGCTGCGGGTACTGGAAGAGCGCGAAGTGCTGCGCGTGGGCGCCACCGAGCCGACGCCGGTGGACGTGCGCGTGGTTGCGGCCACGCTGCAGACACTGGAATCGCTGGTGGACGCGCAGCGCTTTCGTCGCGATCTGTACTACCGCCTGGCCGCATTGCGCATCGCGCTGCCGACGCTGCACGAACGGCGCGAGGATGTCCCCTTGCTGGTGAACCACTTCTTCCGGCAGCTCGCGGGTACGGATTCGCCCCTCTCGCCCGAGGCGCTCGCACGGCTGCGCGACTACGCCTGGCCGGGCAATGTGCGCGAACTGCGCAACATGGTCGACCGACTGCGCATCCACTGGCAGCAGCAGCCGGGTGCGCTGTCGCTGCCGCAGATGCTGCAGTGGTTGCCGGAGCTGCATGCGGTGCAGCGCCCACGGGTGCTGGCAGGTGCCGGCGCCCCGAGAGCGCTCAGCGCTGCCTCGCCGGCGCGACCGGATGCGGCCGCGCTGCAGCAGTTGCTGACCGACTGCGGCGGCAACCGCGAGCAGGCCTGCGCGCAGCTGGGGGTCTCACGAACGACGTTGTGGCGTTGGCTGCGCGAGGCAACACCTGCCTAGATCAGGGAAACAGCATCCGCTTGCTCCACTGCCCGTCCGCGCCGATCTCGTAGCACCAGCGCTCATGCAGGCGGAACTGCGCGCCGTACCAGAACTCGATCCGCTGCGGCACCACGCGCAGCCCACTCCAACCTTCCGGGCGCGGCACATCGCGGCCCTCGAAGCTGGCTTCCGTGGTGGCCACGCGCGCGTCGAATTCCTCGCGCGAGGCCAGTGTCTTCGACTGCAGCGACGCCCACGCACCGATCTGGCTCATGCGCGGCCGCGAGGCGAAATACGCATCGGCCTCGGCATCGCTGACCTGCTCCACGCGGCCTTGGATACGCACCTGGATGCCGGCGTCGCGCAGGCTGCGCCACAGGAACAGCAGCGCCGCCTGCGGATTGGCCTGCAGCTCACGGCCCTTGTGACTGTCCAGGTGGGTGTAGAACACGAAGCCGCGCTCGTCGAACGCCTTCAACAACACCGTTCGCGCGGAGGGCTGGCCGCTCTGGTCGGCCGTGGCGACGGTCATCGCATTCGGTTCGACTTCGCGGCTTCCCTTGGCTTCTTCGAACAGCCCGGCAAAGGTGGACAACGCTTCGGCATACAGATCGGTCATGGCGGTTTTCTTGTCACGCGGTTTGGGTTTATTGTCGCTGCATGCCTGCACCTGCGTACATGCCCCCGACGAAAGGTTTTCCGGATGCACTGGTCGCGCAGGCGCTGGACGACGCCCTGAACTGCGGTGCGGCCGTTCCAGTATTGGCGATCAGCGGCCTGCAGGGGAGCGGCAAATCGACGCTGGCGGCCCAGGTGGTCGCATTGGCCGCATCGCGCGGCCTGCGTGCGGCCATGCTCTCCATCGACGATGTGTACCTCACCCGTGTCCAGCGCCAACGTCTGGCGCGGCAGGTGCACCCGCTGCTGCTGACCCGCGGCCCGCCTGGCACCCACGATCTGGCCCTTGCCCATGCCACCTTGGAGGCGGTCGCGGCCGGCGGCCCGGTCGCCCTGCCCCGCTTCGACAAACTCGCCGACGAGCGCCTGCCCGAACAGGACTGGCCGCGCATCGACGGGCCACTCGACCTGCTGGTGTTCGAAGGGTGGTTCCTCGAAACCCCCGCACAGGACGAAACCGATCTGGACCCACCGCTCAACGCCCTTGAGCGCGAGGCAGATGCGGATGGCCGCTGGCGCCGCTGGTGCAATCACGCCCTCGCCACCGACTACCCCGCGCTGTGGCAGCGCTGCGACCGGCTGTGGTTCCTGCAGCCGCCGGATTTTTCGGTGATCCCGCGCTGGCGCTGGCAGCAGGAGCAGAATCTGCAGGCGGCCCAGCCCGACCGCAGCAGCATGAGCCGCGCCCAGCTGGAGCGCTTCGTGCAGTACTACGAACGGGTCAGCCGCCAGGCACTGCGTGCCTTGCCCGCGTTGGCAGACACCGTGATTGCGCTGGACGAGCAGCGCCGGATCATTCCGACGCGCTGACCACGGTCACCATAGGGCGCGCGGGAATCAACCGACCAGGAAGGTCACCCGCAGATTCACCCGCCATTCGGTGATATTGCCCTCGCCATCGGTCACCACCTTGGTTTCATTGATCCAGGCGCCCTGGATGCCTTTGACCGTCTCGGCCACCTTCTTCAGGCCACTGCGCACGGCGTCTTCCACGCTGGTCTTGGAGGACGCATTGATCTCGATGATTTTGGCGACGGACATGGGGCGCTCCGGTGGCGCGCGGGACAGTCCGCGCCGGCCCACCATGGGGGCCGGCGCGTAAAGGCGATGGCACGGAGATGTTAGGATCGAGGGTAATGAACCCCGCTCCGAACCTCATCCTGATTGGCCCGATGGGCGCCGGCAAAACCTGCATCGGGCGCCGGCTGGCTGAGCGCTTCACGCTGGATTTCGTGGATGCCGACCAGGCCATCGTGGACAGCACCGGGGCCAGCATTCCGGCGATCTTCGAACACTCCGGGGAGGCCGGCTTCCGCCAGCATGAGCGTCAGGTCCTGCACGCCCTGCTGGACGGCCACGGTCAACTGATTTCCACCGGCGGTGGCGCGGTGCTGGATCCGGACAACCGCGCGGCGATCGCCCGCCGCGGTTTCGTGGTCTACCTGCGGGTCAGCGTGCCGGCCCAGCTGGAGCGGCTGGCCCGTGACCGCGGGCGCCCGCTGCTGCAGCGCCCGGACCGCGAACAGGTACTGCACGAGATGGCCGCCGCCCGTGACCCGCTGTACCAGGGCCTGGCCGACCTCACCCTGGATACCGATCTCTACACGCCCGCCGAGGCCACCGCGCAGCTGGTGCTGCGCCTGGCCGCGCAGTGGCAGCGACAGGAAACACCCGAATGACCCCCTCCCCGCGCACCGTTGCCGTCAGCGGCGGCACCCCCTACACCATCCACATCGGCCCGGGCCTGCTCGGCCAGGGCGAGCTGCTGGCCCGCCATGTGCGCGGTCGCCATGTGCTGCTGCTCAGCGATTCCTCGGTGGCGCCGCTGTATCTGGCCGGGGTGACATCGGCGCTGCTGGCCGCGCGCCCGGACCTGCTGATCGGTGAGCTGGTGCTGCCGGCCGGCGAAGCCTCCAAGACCTTGGCCCACTTCAGCGATGCGATCACCGCACTGGCCGCCCTCGGCGCCACCCGCGATGCCTGCGTGATGGCGCTCGGTGGCGGCGTCGCCGGCGATCTGGCCGGCTTCGCGGCCGCCTGCTGGATGCGCGGTGTCGATTGCGTGCAGTTGCCGACCTCGCTGCTGGCGATGGTCGATTCGTCGGTCGGCGGCAAGACCGCGGTAGACATCCCCGAAGGCAAGAACCTGGTCGGCGCCTTCCACCCGCCGCGCGCCGTCATCGCCGATACCGCCGCCCTGCGTACCCTGCCCCCGCGCGAGCTGCGGGCCGGCCTGGCCGAGGTGATCAAGTACGGTGCGATCCGCGACCCGTTGTTCTTCCAGTGGCTGCAGGCCGAACACACCGCGCTGCTGGCCGGCGATGACACCGCGCTGGCCCAGGCCATCGCGCGCAGCTGCGAGCACAAGGCCGAGATCGTGGCGCGCGATCCGCTGGAAAAAGGCGAGCGCGCCCTGCTCAACCTCGGCCACACCTTCGGCCACGCGATCGAAACCGAACAGGGCTACGGCGCACCTGGCAACGACAACCTCAACCACGGCGAAGCCGTCGCGGTCGGTATGGTCCTGGCCGCGCGCCTGTCGGCCCAGCTGGGCATGAGCGGGGACGCCGACACCGATCAGCTGCGCGAGCTGCTGCTGCGCTACGAACTGCCGGTCGCCATTCCGGCGGGCCTGCAGCCCGAAGCCCTGCTGGCCCGGATGCGGCTGGACAAGAAGAACGTCGCCGGCCGGCTGCGCCTGGTGCTGTGGCGCGGGATCGGCCGCGCCGAAGTGGTCGCCAACGTCGACGAGGCCGACGTGCTGCGCGTGCTTGCCGCCGGCTGAGCCTGCGACGTTCCGCCGCACCTGCCCGTCGCTGACGGCCGCCTGCGGCGTTCACGGCTACAATCGGGGCATGCGCGTCTTCCTGCACCAACACGCCCGCGGTGCCGATCCGGCCCGCTATCTCCAGCTCACCCTGCAACCGGACCTGTTCGGTGGCTGGGAGCTGCTGCTCGAGTCCGGCCCCATCGGCGGGCGCGGGCAACTGCGCCGCGAGCAGTACCTGCAGGAAGACCTGGCGCTGGCCGCGTTCGAGAAGGCGCGCGATGCGCACCTGCACCGCGGCTACGAAGTGACCTATACGAGCGGTGATCCGCCGCCCTGAGCGGCCATCGCACCGCCATCGCCCTACCGCCACAACCCCATTCGGCCCCGCGCCACCAGATCCCAAGGAAGCGTTCCGTGACCAGCCCCTCCCGCCATGATCGCCTGCTGCGCGCCCTGCGCCGCGAACCGGTGGACTGCACCCCCGTCTGGCTGATGCGCCAGGCCGGCCGCTACCTGCCCGAGTACCGCGCCACCCGCGCCAAGGCCGGCAGCTTCCTGGCGATGGCCAAGAACCCGGACATCGCCTGCGAAGTCACCCTGCAGCCGCTGCGCCGCTTCGACCTCGATGCCGCCATCCTGTTCTCGGACATCCTCACCATCCCCGACGCGATGGGCCTGGAGCTGTACTTCGTCGAAGGCGAAGGCCCGAAGTTCCGCCACCCGGTCCGCGACGCGGCCGCCATCGCCAAGCTGGCGGTGCCGGACATGGAAACCGACCTGCGCTACGTGATGGACGCCGTGCGCGTGATCCGCCGCGAACTCGATGGCAGCGTGCCCCTGATCGGCTTCTCCGGCAGCCCGTGGACGCTGGCCTGCTACATGGTGGAAGGCGGCGGCAGCAAGGACTTCGCCCGCATCAAGGCGATGGCCCTGAACGAACCGGCCGCCCTTCACCAGCTGCTCTCGGTCGTCACCGACGCGGTGATCGCCTACCTCGCCGCCCAGCGCGCGGCCGGCGCCCAGGTCCTGCAGGTCTTCGACACCTGGGGCGGCGTACTCAGCCCGACCATGTACCGCGAATTCTCCCTGCGCTACCTGACCCGCATCGCCCAGGAACTTGAACGCGGTGATGGTGCCGAACGCACCCCGCTGATCCTGTTCGGCAAAGGCACCGGCCTGCACCTCGGCGCCCTCGCCGACACCGGCGCCGACGCCCTCGGCGTCGACTGGACCCTGGACCTCGCCGACGCCGTCGCCCGCACCGGCGGCCGCGTCGCCCTGCAGGGCAACCTCGACCCCACCACCCTCTACGGCAACCCTGCCGCCATCGAACGCGCCGCCGGCCAGGTGCTCGACAGTTACGCCCAAGGCAACGGCGGCTCGCGCGAAGGCCACGTCTTCAACCTCGGCCACGGCATGTCGCCCGACATGAACCCCGACCATGTCCAGGTCCTGGTGGAAGCTGTACACCGCTTGAGCCGACGCTGATCGCGATCGGCAGGTAGCCGGCCAACGGCCGGCACTACCCGGGCACGGCCGACGACGCACGCGTTCTGCATCCAGGACGCGTGCTTTCGGTTTTGCACCTCAAGACGACGTAAGCATCCCATCGAGTGCTTGATCGGCCCCGATCATTGCCGCGCTGCGCGCGGCCATCCACGCATGGCGTGGATCTACCCATGTCATTCCCGGCATCACGTCCATTCCCGGCAATCAAGACAAGCGTGTGATCGCCTGCATTTTCCGTGGCAGCCAACCAACGGTCATGGGTGTGGCACGGGTGGGTTGGCGGGACCATGAGCGCCATGGATGGCGCGACATGAGCCTCCATGGACGGATTTACGGCGTGTCCCGCCGACCCACCCGTGCCGCACCCTCTCCGGGACACCGACCGCACCAATGCTTCGGCTTCGGCTTCGGCTTCGGCTTCGGCTTCGGCTTCGGCTTCGGCTTCGGCTTCGGCTTCGGCTTCAGCTCTTGACCACACCCTGATCCCACATCGGCGATCATATCGCCCTCGTTGACGAAGGCCCGCACCATGACGACCAGCAGCTACGCCTCGATCCGGCCCCTGTTGTGGCTCGTATCGCTGGCCATCTTCATGCAGATGCTGGACTCCACCATCGTCAACACCGCCCTGCCTGCCATGGCCCGCAGCCTTGGCGAAAGCCCGCTGCAGATGCAGTCCGTCGTTTTCAGCTACGCCCTCGCCGTGGCTACGTTCATCCCGGCCTCCGGCTGGATCGCCGACCGCTTCGGTACACGGCGCACCTTCCTCGTCGCCATCATCCTGTTCACCCTGGGCTCGCTCGCCTGCGCCCTCGCCCAGACCCTGCACCAGCTCGTCGGTGCGCGCGTCCTGCAGGGCATCGGCGGCGCCATGCTGCTGCCGGTCGGCCGCCTGGCCGTCATGCGCTCGGTCTCGCGCGAAGAGTTCCTGCGCGCCATGAGCTTCATCGCCATTCCCGCCCTGATCGGCCCGCTGATCGGCCCCACCCTGGGCGGCTGGCTGGTAGAAGTCGCCTCGTGGCACTGGGTGTTCCTGATCAACCTCCCGATCGGCATCATCGGCTATGTCGCGGCCATGAAAATCATGCCCGACCACTACGCCGAGCACCGCACCCGCTTCGATATGGCCGGCTACCTGATGCTGGCCTTCGGCATGGTTGTTCTCTCTCTCGCGCTGGACGGCATCTCGGGCATGGCGACACCGCATGCGCTGGTCATGCTCATGACCGTCGCCGGCCTCGCCGCGCTCGTCGGCTACTGGCTGCATGCGGCCAACTCCACCGCGCCGCTGTTCTCGCTCGCGCTGTTCCATGTGCCGAGCTACCGCATCGGCATCCTCGGCAACCTGTTCTCGCGCATCGGCAGCAGTGCCATGCCGCTGCTGATCCCGTTGCTGCTGCAGGTCGGCATGGGGATGAGCCCGATGAACGCCGGCCTGTTGATGATCCCCGTCGCCGCCGCCGGCATGGTCTCCAAGCGCTACGCCGTCAAACTCGTCGAACGCTTCGGCTACCGCCGCGTGCTGATGGTCAACACCGTGCTGGTCGGCTTGGCGATGGCCAGCTTCATCTTCATGACCCCTGGCCAGCATCTGTGGATCCGCATCGTCCAGCTGGCACTGTTCGGCGCGGTCAACTCGCTGCAGTTCACCGTCATGAACACCGTCACCCTGCGCGATCTGGATCGCGACTTCGCCAGTGCCGGCAACAGCCTGCTCTCGATGGTGATGATGCTCGCCACCGGCTTCGGTGCCGCGGCGGCAGGCAGTCTGCTCGCGGCCTTCAACCACCTCGATGCCTCGCACGGCGCAACCGCCGCGCTGCACGCCACCTTCGTCTGCGTCGGCGCGATCACGCTGACTTCCACACTGATCTTCTGGCAGCTGCCTGACACCAGGCCGTCGCCGCGGGATGTCGAAGAGGTCGCCGAGTAACGGCAGGCACGCACCGTCAGCGGACCAACGGTCCGCTGCTACCGGGCGGCGTGCAACACGCGCGCGATCGCCTCCACCAGCAGATCGCCGGTCACCGGCTTGCGCAGGAACGCATCGAAGCCGGCCTGGCGTGCCTGCTGCTCGATCGAGGGATCCGTTCGCGCCGTCACCGCGATCAACGGCATCTCGAAGCCCTGGCTGCGCAGATGCTCGGCCAGCGCGATGCCGCCCAGCCCGGGCAGATCCAGATCCATCAGCACCACCTCGAACGGCGCCTCGCTGACCTCGCGCAACGCCGACAACGCATGCTCGGCGTGTACCACCTCATGCCCGCGCGCCGACAACAACCCGCTGACCACCTCGGCCACCGTCAGATCGTCTTCCACCAGCAGGATCCGCAACGGAGGCAATACCCATTGCTCGCCTTCGTCCGCCCCGCTCGCGTTGGTCGTCCCGGCCTCCAGCGGCAACGGCAGCGTCACCGTGAACCGCGTGCCCACGCCGAGCTGGCTCTGCACGCCGATCTGCCCCTGCATGGCCAGTGCCAGTTCGCGACAGATCGCCAGGCCCAGCCCGCTGCCGCCGTACTGAGCGGCAGTACGCGCGCCATCGGCCTGCTCGAAGCGACGGAACAAGCGCTCCTGCTGATCGGCGCTGATGCCCGGTCCAGTATCGGAGACTTCGATGTGCAGCCCGCGGCCAGGCGTGATCGCCCGCAGCGTCAGGCGCACTTCGCCGTGGCTGGTGAATTTGACCGCGTTGCCCAGCAGATTGAGCAGGATCTGACGCACACGCAGTTCGTCGCCGATGGTGCGCGTGCCGGGCGATACCGTGTTGTCGACCACGAACCGCAGCCCTTTCTGTTCGGCCAGTGCCGCCATCAGCGCACACACATCGCCGATCGGCCGCTGCAACTGGAAGGACTGCGCCTGCAGTTCCAGCCGTCCCGATTCGATCCGGGCCAGGTCGAGCGCATCATTGACCAGGTGCAGCAGATGCTCACCGGCATGTCGGATCGACTCGGTGTAGCCGCGCTGCTGCGCGTTCAACGGCGAGGACAGCAGGAGCTCGCTCATGCCCAGCACCCCGGTCATCGGCGTGCGCACTTCATGCCCCAGATTGGCCAGAAAGCGCGTCTTGGCCATCGAGGCCTGCTCGGCGAGTTCCTGCTTCTGCAGCGCCAGCTGATAGGCATGCCGGCGCTGCAGCCGGCGCCGGTACAACCAGGCGAACAGGCTGAGCAGCAACAGCACCGCCGAGGTCAGCAGCAACAGCCCGGACAGGCTGCGCCACCACGGTGGCAGCACGCGGAACTCCAGTACCTGCACCCGCGACCAGATGTGGTCGGCCGAGCGCGCCTGCACCTCCAACCGGTAACGGCCCGGTGGCAGACGCGAGAACAGGCGCTCACCGCCCGGCCCCACTTCAACCCAGTCCGGATCGTAGCCAGCCAGGCGGTAGCGATAGTTGTTGGAGGTGGAATCGGCGAAGGACAGCAGCCGCGCCACGATCCGCAGGTCGCGATCACCGTCGGCGATGTCCAGCGGCACCGCATGGGTCAGGTCCAGCACGCGCTCGCCGCGGCGCACCTCGACCCGCTCGATCACCAGCGGTGCACGGCGGGTCGCCGGCTTGACCAGCGCAGGATCGAACACCACCACGCCGGCTGGCGTGCCGCCGACGATGCGTCCGCTCTGCGTCAGCGTCAGTGTGCGGCGGCGGAACTCCTGGCTGGGCAGGCCATCGTGCACGCCGTACTGGCGCACGCTGCCGGCCTCCGGATCGACCCGCACCAGCCCGCGCGCATTGGCTGCCCAGACCACGCCCTGGCGATCCACGACCAACCCGGTCGCGTTGATCGCCGGGTAGCCCGCACTGCTGCCGATCACTTCCTGCAGGGTCAGCCGATCGCCCTGCCAGGCGTAATGCGACAGCTTGCCTTCCTCGGACAGCCACACCGTGTCATCGCCGGCCAGCGCCATGGCATGGACACCCGCCGCGGGTCCCCCCGGCAAGGGCTCGAACCGCGAACGCGCCGCCACCCACTGCAGCAGGCCCTGGCCGGTGGCCACCCACAGCCGATCCTCCGGGCCACACCGGATATCCAACACGTTCTGCCCCGTGCTCAGCCCGGCATGGCCCAGTGCCACCCGGTGCAGCACGCGCCCCTCCAGATCGCGCTGCTGCAGGCCGTTGGCCGATGCGGTCCACAAGCGCTTGCCGTCGCAGATCGCCAAGGATTCGATCGCGCCGTCCATCGCCGCATCGACCGCGGCATCGCGCCCCCAGCGCCGTATGCGCTTCTGCCTGGGGTCGTAACGCAACAGCGCATCCCAGGAGCCGATCCAGACCTGACCGCGTGGATCTTCCAGCACCGACTGCAGCCACTGCGTGCCGTCCACCCAGGTCCGGTGCTGCTCGATCCTCCCGCTCACCGGATCGAACTTGTCCAGCGCGCCATGCGTGCCCACCGTCCACACGCCCCCGTCGGCGGCCGCGCCCATGCCCAGTACATACGCGTTGCGCAGCGATGCCGGGTCATCTTCCAACCGCGACAGCACCGAGAACTGCCACCAGCGCGGCAGCAGGTGCCACAGGCCGCCGTTGGTGCTGGCCAGCCAGATGCCGCCTTCGCGATCTTCGTAGGCACCGGTCCAGTTCGGCCGCACCTGCCCACGCGCGATCGCGCTGTACAGCGGCACCTGCTGGAACTGACCGTCCATGGCGCGGCCAAGGCCGGAGCGGGTGTCGAGCCAATACCCCCCCTGCTCGTCGCGCAGCATCATGCCCAGGATCTGATCGCCTTCGGCCACCGCCCAGGGCGCCGGCTCGAAGCGACCGTCCGGCCGGCGTACCGTCACCCCGGCATTGCTGTTGATCCACAGGCTGCCGTCCGCCTCGGCGGTGAGCCCGTTGATGACACGCGCCGGCAGCTGCTCGCTGGGCACGAGCTCGAAATCCTGGCCGGTCCAGCGGGCCAGCCCGGCCTGCGAGCCGATCCACAACGTCCCATCGAGCGTGGTGGTCAGTGAGCCGACCGATGCGGCCGGCAGACTGCGCGGATTGCCGGGCTCGGGCATGAAGCGGGTGAGCGTACCGTCGCGCTCCAGCCGATGCAGGCCCCCTTGATAGGTACCGAACCAGATCGCACCGTCCGGCGTGGACGCCACACTCCAGATCGTGTTGCTGCCGATCTCCGGATGGCTGTCGCGGTCGTAGAAGCGGATCTCGCGACGATCGGCCGACATCATCGCCAGGCCGGCGCTCTCGGTGCCGATCCACAACTGATTGCGTGCATCCACGTGCACGCTCCAGACATGGTTGTCGCGCAGGCCGTCCTCGGCGCGCCAGATGCGGTAATTGCGACCGTCGTAGCGGGCCAGGCCGTCGTTGGTGGCGATCCACAGATAGCCGTAACGATCCTCGGCCATGCGGTTGACCGTATTGGATGGCAGCCCGTCGAACACGGTGAGCTGCCGCGGCGTCGGCGGTACTGGCTGCGCCGACGCAAGCGACGGCCAAAGCACACACAGGCCGATCAGCAGCGGCCACAGCACACGCAACACCAATGGCTCTCCCGGGTCTGTCCGTGGATTCACTGCTAGCGCCCGGAACGGGCCTGTCGCCCCTGACCCCCCCGGTCGTCGGGCAGCGCCCCGCATAGTAAACCGTTCCCCGCGCCGGCACGATCCACGCGCGGCGGCATGACCCGCTGCATGGCCGCATCCAGCGCCTCGCCCTGAAGCGGCTTGTGCACCAGGCCATCCCCTCCCGCGGCAGTCACCTGTGCCTCCAGGTCCGGATCCCGACGGGCCGTGAGCACCAGCACCGGCAGACGCTGGCCCTGCTGACGCAGCAGCCGCAGCAGGGACAATCCGTCCATGCCGGGCAGGTCCAGGTCCAACACCATCAACTGCGTGCCGGGGCGGGCCAGCGCGGTCAGTGCCGCCAGTGCGTGTTGCGCATGGGCTACGCGGTGGCCGCGCAGGCGCAGCAGCCCGGTCACGACCTCGGCGACCAGCGGATCGTCCTCGACCAGCAGCACCTGCAGGGCGTCATGATCAACCGTCGCTGCCGCATCCATGCCCGAGGGGGGCGCTGCGCAGTCGGCCAGCGGCACGCTCAGCACGGCCTGCCAACGATGATCAGGCAACTGCAGCACGTGCAGCCTTCCCTGCATGGCGCTGGCCAGCACCTCGACATCGGCCAGCACGTCACGCACCACGGCCAGCGCGGGTGAGGGACACGCACCCGGCGTTGCAATCACGTCCAGCAGCAGGCCCGAGCGGCCGGGCAGCCAGGCGACGCGCAAGCTCATCAGGGTGGCGCCGGTCTGCATGGCAAGGCCCCGCGTCAGCAGGTCCATCGCCTCGCGCAACCGCTGCGGATCGCCCTCGGCAGAGGCGCCGGACGGCACCGGGGGTCCCAGCGACAACCGACACCCCTGCGCCGCCAGACGGGCGGCGAGTGTCGCCTCCAGTTCGACCAGCCACGGGCCGACGGCAAAACGGCGCTGCTCCAGCCGCACTTTCCCGGCCTGCAGCCTGGCAGTCTCCAGCGCCTCGTCAACCACCTGCAGCAACGCACGCCCCCCCTGCTGGATGCGCATCACCTGTTCGTGCGCATCTGCGGGCAGCGGCACTGCCAACAGCAGCTCACTCATGCCGAGAACACCGGTCAGCGGCGTCCGTACTTCGTGGCCGAGCGTGGCGAGATACTGCGCCTTGGCCTGCGCGGCATGTTCGGCGCGCGCCTGCCGACGCGCCGCCGCGCGCCAGGCATTTGTCCGCCGCCGTCGGCGCCGGAGCCACCACACCAGCAGTGCTGCACTGCCGCCGGCGAGCAGCCAGAGCAACGCCCATGCGCCCGGGTGGGCCCAACCGCTGTAGGCCACCTGCAGGTGCATCTGCTGCAGCGGCGTCCACTGTCCATCCGCACCGCGCGCCTGGAACTCCAGCACATGCCCGCCGGCAGGCAGGCGTGGAAAGCCGCGCGTACCGCGCTGCCCGGCGCGGACCCACTCCGGGTCCTGCCCGCGCAGCCGGAACCGGTAGTCGGCCATCCCGTGCTGGCCACCGGAAAGCAGGCGCGCCGACAACTGGATATCGCGATCATCAGCATTGAGCCGCAACGGATTGGCGGCGGGCAGTTCGATCCAGCGCCGCTGGCGACGCACCTGCACCCGGTCGATCACCAGCAACGAAGGCGCCGTCGCCGCCACCATGCCGACCGGATCCAGTGCGAGCACATCGCCGGCCAGATCCATCGCCAACAGATGGCCGCGTACCGCGAGCATGCCGGTAGCGAAGACCATCGCTGGCAGGCCATCGTCGGCCGTGTACAGCCGGGCACTGCGGCGGTCGGGCGCCAGCCGTACCACGCCACGCGCGGTAGTGGCCCACATCGCGCCATCATCGGCATCGGCCATTCCACGCGCCTGTCCCGTCGGCAGCCCCTGCGCCGCGTCGACCCGGTTGGACGGGTGCAGGCGGGCTGCGTCGGGGCGGTAGACGGACCACCCATCCGCATCCGCCGCCCAGAGCTCGCCGTCGGCCGCCAGATGCAGCGCTCCGATCGCGCGGCGGCGGCTGCCCGGGACAGACGCGAAGCGACGATACCCGGGGTGCCACTGTTTGAGCCCCTCGCGGTCACCGAGCCACGCCTGGCCGACGGAGTCGCATTCCAGAACAAACGCAGTGGCTCCCGGGCGCAGGCCTGCCGCTTCGTACGTGGTGCTGTCCAGGAGGCGACCGTCGCCCGCGCGCTGCTCCAACCGCCCATTGCCCGCCAGCCACAGGCGGTCGCCACAGGCCAACAAGGCGCTCCCTGCCGGCGCTGCCGACCCGCCCCCCTCTGCGCCCACGCGCCACTGCTGCCGATTCCCCAGCGCTGGTTCGATACGGGTCAGCCAGGGCGCTGCGAACACCCAGACCACGCCCTGCGCATCCTCGACCACCTTGTGGTGATCAGCACGCGCTGGATCCTGCGCGTAGGACCACACGGCCTGCGAAAATCCGTGCACCGGCGAGAGCTTGCCCAGTCTCCCGCCGCGCACCCACCACGCCTGCCCATCTGCCGCGCGGGCCAGCCCGCCCGGTGCAGCGGCGGCCGGATCGCCCGGCGCCGTGAAGCGCTCCAGGTGCCGCCACTGCGCCCCCAGCCGCCACACGCCCTGATGTTGACCAAGCAACCACACCCGCCCCTGCCGATCTTCAATCGCGCGCATGATGCGCGGCAGGCTGCGCCCGTGGAGGTGGGGCAGCTTGATTGCGTGCCGGTCATGTCCGTCCTGATCCTGCCACCACAACTGCCCGTCTTCGGCGAACCAGTCTCCACCGGCCCGGCTGGAGCCGAGCCAACGGGCCCGTTCGCGCAGTGATGATTGCGGCTGCAAAGACGGCAACTGCCGCACCTCCGTGCCATCGGCGGTGCTCGAGCGCAGCCGGCCCTGCGCATCCAGCCCCAGCGCAGTGACGGCCAGGACGGACGCCCCCAGCATTGCCGGCGTCTGGACGCGATCGCCGTGCCACCGCGCCAGGCCGGCGGCACTGCCGATCCACACCCCCCCCTGCGGATCGGCTGCGAGGTGCTCCACGCGTACCGACGGCAGGCCTCCGGCACTGGGCAGGAACTGGCGCAGCCGCTGATCGAGGCCGAGCCGGAACAGTCCGGCGTCGCGGGTGCCAAACCAGACGCTGCCGTCGCCCATGGGCTGGATCGCCAGTACCGGGCTGGACGCCGCCGCCCCGGCCCACCTGGCGAGCTGCTGGCGATCCGCCGACAGACGCTGCAGCGTGCCATTCGCAGTGCCAAGCCACAGCTGGTCACTGGCATCCAGCGCCATGCTGCGCACGTCATTGTCGGCAAGCCCGTGTTCCATCCGCCACACACGGAAGCCACTGCCGTCATAGCGGGCCAGCCCATCACCGGTCGCGAACCAGAGATAGCCCTGGCGGTCCTCCACGATCTGATGGACCACATTGGAGGGCAGTCCATCCACGGTTGTCATTCGTGCGCCGTGGCTCGACAACGCCAGCGCCGGCAGCACCGGCAGCAACCAGCACAGCAGCACGCACAGGCACCTGTCCCGCAGCCTGTGCCTCATGAAATGCGCCGGCATCGGGCCAGGCCATCGGCCAGCGCCCGCCGGCTGACCGGCAGGCGCAGGAATACATCGAAGCCGGCCGCGATGGACTCGCGCTGGGCCCCCGTATCCGCGCGCGGGGTCAGTGCGATCCGAGGCACACCCGGCCAGCGCCGCGACAACCGCGCGCCCACCCGCTCACCGTCCACCCAAAGCGCTGGATCAACCACGATCACATCCCAGCATGCGGCATCGCCCGGGGTGAGCGGCATCTCATCGAGGCCACGTACATGCAGCGCGGAATGGCCAAGCGATGCCAGCAATGCCGGCAACACATCGGCGACGACCGGCAACGGATGAACCACCAGCACGCACAGCGGCCCGGCACCGTCGGTTTCAGCGCGCGCGGACACCAGGGCGCTTCCAGGCGTGGCATCACTGCGCGGCAGCGGCAGGCAGACCTGGAAGCAGGCGCCCTCACCGGGAGCACTGGTCACCGTGATGTCACCGCCCATCGCCACCGCCAGATCGCGGGAGATGGACAGGCCCAGACCACTGCCGCCATAGCGAGCGGCCGTCTGTGCACCGTCGGCCTGTTCGAAGCGTTGGAACAGGCGTCGGCATTGCCCAAGGGTCATGCCAGGGCCGGTATCGACCACCCGCAGCACCACGCCCTCGCCCTCTTCTCCCCACTGCGCCTCGAGCCGGACGGTGCCCTGCGCGGTGAACTTCAACGCGTTGCTCAACAGGTTGAGCAGGATCTGGCGCAGGCGGCGTGCGTCGCCGATGAACCAGGCCGACGCCGGCACGGTGCTGCACCACTCCAGCACCAGCGCCTTCCCCTGCGCGAGCGGCAACAACAGCGCATGAAGTTCTTCGATCAACGGCTGCAGCGCGAAGGGGGCCGGCTGCAACTGCAACTGCCCCGCTTCGATGCTGGCCATGTCCAGCGCATCATCCATCAGCCGCAGCAGGTGTTCGCCTGCGTAGTGCAGGCTGGTGATGCGGTTGCGCTCCTGGGCAGCGAGCGGGGCGTGCAGCAGCAGCTCGCTCCAGCCCAGGACCGCAGTCATCGGCACGCGGATACGTGCGCCCAGCGCCGTCAGAAAGCGGGTGCGCTGCACGGATGCGCGCTCGGCATGCTGCTGCCGGGCGCGCAGCCAACGCCAACGCCGCTGCCGCCGGCGCCGCGCTTGATAGCTCCATCCCCCCAGCCACAGCACGCCGATCGCCGAGGCAGCAGTGGTCCACCTCGCCGGCGGCGTCTGCCACCACGCCGGCGCGACCTGCAACGCCACGCGGCGAGTCGGCGACCATCCTCCATCGCCTTGACGGGCCTGTACCTCCAGCGTCTGCAGACCGACCGGAAGCCGTTCGAACACGCGCAGCCCCGCAGTGCCGCCTTCCTGCCAATCCGCATCGTGCCCCTTCAACCGGAACCGGTAACGCACATGCGATGGCTCACCGCCAGTGAGCAGGCGCGCGGCCACACGGACATGCCGATCCGCACCGGAAAGCGGCACCGGCCCGGCACCCACCGGCAGCGTGACCTGTACCTTGCCGCGCCGCGCGGTAATCGCATGGACCACCAACCCCGGTGGCCGCGCCGGACGCAGCACGGCCACCGGATCGAACAGCAGCAGGCCACCCTCGTGCGCTGCAGCGACCATCCGATCCCCGGCAGTGCGCACCAGAAGGCGTGGCAGCACGTCATGCACCGGCAGGCCATCGTCGCTCCCGAAGCGGCGTACGCCCCCTTCATGCGGATCAACCCGGATCAGGCCACGCGCATCGCCGGCCCATGCGATGCCGCGCGCATCCACCACCAGGGCGCGTGCAAGCAGTTGCGGGTACCCATGCACGGGGCCAAAACTGTGCGTCTTGCGCAGCTGCTGTCCATCCCACCGATAGCGGCGCAGCACCCCCGGGCCGCTGATCCAATAGTGACCATCATCGCCGCGTGCGATCGCGCCCACCTCGTCTCGGGGCGCACCATCGACGGAAGCGAAGCGTTCCTGTGCCGGCAACCAACGTTTCACGCCACTGCGATCGGATGCCCACAACACACCGTCCCCGGCACACAGCAGTCGCGGGCCATGCATCGTGGGCGCCAGACCGAGTGTCTGCGGCACGGCGGAGAACTGCAGCGCGCCATCGGCGTCGCGTCGCTGGATCCGATCAGCACGGGCCAGCCAAAGCGAGCCATCGGGGCAGGCCTGCAGATCCACCGCACCCGCGCCGCCCTCCCACCCCAGCAGCCAGTGTCGCAATTGGCCCGTATCAGGCACATAGCGGGACAACGTGTTGCCGCTGGTGACCCATACGTTGCCACGGTGATCTTCTGTGATGCCCACGGCACCGGTGCGCAGACGCACCGGGCGGTAGTCGAAACGGCTGTCACTGTGCCCGGTGCGCACGTCCACGCGCTGCACGCGCCCGCTGTCGCCAGCTACCCATACCCGCTCGCCATGGGCGGGCGCCAACGCCAGTACGTGGTCGCCATCCAGCCCCGGCCAACCGTCACGGGCGGCAGGCAGCAGGGTGAACTGCCGCCAGCGCGCGGACAGGTGCCACAGCCCCTGATCGCGGCCGAGCCACCACAACCCACCGACTCTATCTTCCAGGGCTTGACCGATGTCGGCGGCCTGGAGCGTGCCGCCGTCAGGACCGCGCAACCGCACCGGCTGTGGCGCCTGCCCGCGCACATGACGCCGCAAGCCCGCCGGCCCGCCCGTCCACAGCTCTCCCTCCGTGCTGCGCAGCAGCGGCATCGCCTGACGTGCCGGCAACGGCAGCAACGTGCCCTCGCCATTCCAGCGATGCACGCCCTGTGGTGTACGTGCCCATACGCCACCATCGGGGTCGGGCCAGAGTGATTGAACGTCGCCAAGGTCGCCGCTTGGAAGCGGCAGGACGAGAAAACGGTCGCCATCCTGGCGCAGGGCGCCGTGTGGCGTACCGACCCAGATAGCGCCGTCGCGATCGGTGATCACGCCATTGACCTGGCGCACGGCAATGCCGTTCGCCTGAAGCGGTATGACCTGCCAACGACCCTCCGGTTGCCGTGCGAACAGCCCATCGGCGCGGGTGCCGACCCACAGCACGCCATCGGGGGTGCTGGTGATGTGCCGGATCCCGGTACGCGGCAGCACCACCGCCCCGTCACCGGTCACACTCTGGATCACGCGGCGGTCGGCGGAGACCTTCACCAGTCCCTGCGAGGCGGTCGCCAACCAGAGCCGATCCCGTGCATCGACGTGCAGCGCGCGCACGTCCACATCCGGCAGCCCCTGCTCGCGGCGCCACGCACGGAAGCGATGGCCGTCGAAGCGCAGCAGGCCATCATCGCTGGCGAACCACAGGTAACCATCGCGGTCTTCGCCGACGGCACGGATGGCCGAGGTCGGCAGTGCGTCCGCGGCGCCCAGCAGCCGCGGCCATGGCAAGGTGACCAGGGTGCCCGCCACGGCAAGCATCGGCAGCCACAGCACGACTCCCAGTATCACTGCTGCCCAGCGCCTGCCCCATGGTGCAGATCGGCCTCCTGCCACACGTACCCCGACCGTTCTCCGCTGCTTGAACAGCACCGTATGTCGACACCGTGCGAAAAGGGCCGATCAGGCCGGGACTGCGTCACACCTTGATCAATGAATTTTCTGATCAAAAACGAATCTTCAAAGCACGACGACAATCGCTGCCGCGCGTGTGGGCGATCAGTACCGGGATGACTTGCCCGCACGCGCCTGCGCGATGGCGTCGACCAGCATGTCACCGGTCACCGGCTTGCGCAGGAACCCATTGAACCCGGCGGCCAGCACCTGCTGCTCGGCATAGGCATCCGAGCGTGCGGTTACCGCGATCAACGGCAGCTCATAGCCCATTGCGCGCAGCTGTCCGGCAATGGCAATACCATCCAGCGCCGGCAGGTCCAGATCGAGCAATCCGACATCGAAGCTCCCCGCAGCGACTTCGGACAATGCCGCCAATCCGTGCAGCACATGCACCACGTCATGCCCACGGGTGCGCAGCAGCCCGGCGATCACATCGGCCACGGTGGCATCGTCCTCCACCAGCAGGATGCGTAGGGGCGGCAGCTGCGTGCGCGTCTCCAGGCCGGTTTCACCCGACGCCGCAACCGGCTGCACCGTCCACGGCAGCGGCAGTTCGACGGAGAAGCGGGCGCCATCGCCCAGCCGGCTGTCGATCCGGATGTGGCCGCCCATCGCCACCGCCAGTTCCTGGCAGATCGCCAGGCCCAGGCCGCTGCCGCCATAACGCGATGCAGTGCGGGGGCCATCGGCCTGTTCGAAGCGGTGGAACAACCGCTCCTGCTGGTCCTGGTTGATGCCTGGCCCCGTATCGGAGACCTCGAAGATGATCGCGCGACCGCCGTCGAGCAGCTCGACACCGAGCCCGACGTGGCCGTGATCGGTGAACTTGATCGCGTTGCCGAGCAGGTTCATCAGGATCTGGCGCACGCGCATCTCGTCGCCACTGACCTGCACCGGACCGGGCAGGTTGAAGCTGCGCTCGAAGGCCAGGCCACGGTGATGGGCCATGGGTTCCATCAGAGCCTCGACCTGGTCCAGCAACGACATCAGATCGAACGGCCGCAGATCCAGTTCCAGTCGCCCAGCCTCGATGCGGGCAAGATCCAGCGCATCGTTGACCAGCCGCAGCAGATGTTTGCCGGCATGCTGGATCGAGCCGGCGTAGCCGCGCTGCACATCGTCCAGCGAGGTGGAGAGCAGCAGTTCGCTCATGCCCAGCACACCGGTCATCGGCGTGCGCACTTCATGCCCCAACGTGGCCAGGAACCGGCTCTTGGCCTGGGAGGCCTGCTCGGCCAACTGCTGCTTGTGCACCGTCAACTGCCACTGCTGGCGGCGGCGCAGCCGCGCGCGCGCGACATACGCCAGCGCGGCGACCCCGATCAGACCGAGCAGCACGTAGCCCACGATCGCCCAACCACTGCGCCACCACGGCGGGCGCACCTCCAGCTCCAGGGTACGGGGCGGCGTCCAGGCGCCCTGCGGGGTCGCCGCCTGCACCTCGATACGGTAATTTCCGGACGGCAAGCGCGATAGCAGGCGCTCGCCGTCGGCCGCCTGCATCACCCAGTTCTGGTCATAGCCGGAGACCCGGTAGCGGTAGCGGTTGCCGTGCGGGTTGGCGAATGAAAGCAGACGCGCGGACACGATCAGATCGCGGTCCTGCGGCCCCAGCACGATCGGTGCCTGCGTCGGCAGCATCTGCTGCCCTTCGGCATCGTCGCGGCGGACCTGCACGCTGTCGATCACCAGCTGCGATGGCGGCAACAGCATGTCCGCCGCATCCGGATCGAAGCCGACCAACCCGGTCGCGGTCACTGCCAGGACGCGACCGTCGCGTGCCTGCACCGGCGGGCGGTTGCTGAACTCCACATCCGGCAGCCCGTCGCGTTCGCCATACAAGCGCAGCCGACGCTCGGCACCCTGCCAGCAGATCAACCCACGCGGTGTGGTTGCCCAGACCTGCCCGTGACTGCCCAGCGCGAGCCCGCCCATCGATACAGCGGGCATGCCCTGGGCAGCGCCGACACGTTCGCGCAGGCTCATGCTCAGCCCATCCCAGCGGTAGCGCTCCAGCGCGCCCTGACGTGCCAGCCACAGTTCATCCGGGCCGGTCCAGGCCGCATCGTAGATGCTGCCGCGGGAAATGCCCGGCACCTGCTCGAAGCGACCATTGCGCCACCGCATCAGGCCCATGCTGTCGCCCATCACCCAGAGCTGCCCACGCGGATCGAACACCATCTGTTCGACCGGGTTCTCGGTCAGCCCGCGGCGCTGGTCATTGCGGATGGTATCGAGCACGTTGCCCTGGGCATCCCGACGCTGGATGCCGAAGTTCATGATCGACAGCCACAGGTCGCCATTGGGCGCCTGGCGGATCAGATCGATGCGTTGGCGCACATCCGCGCCGCCACCGATCTTCCACTCGCGCAGCGAGCGCGTGGCGGGCTGGTAAAGGCTCAATCGACCGGCGCGCCCGATCCACACCGCACCATCTTCGCGCGGCAGCAGCGACCACGCCGCGCCCACTCCGATCTGTTTGTCGTCGGCGATCTGGCGCAGCTGGCCCTGCGCATCCAGCGTATAGAGGCCGTGCGCACCGGAGATGTAATACGTATCGCCCAGCGCTGCCGCGCCGAGCAGATAGACGCTGTCCAATGGCTTGCCGTCGAGCTGATACCAGCTGGAGAAGCGCTTCCAGTCTGGCGGCAGATACGCCAGACCCTGGGTCAGCATCGCTACCCACAGCCCGCCTTCGTGGTCCTGCAGCATGTCCAGCACGCCGCTGCGCGCGGTCAGGAAGCCACTGCCGGCGTCGCCGGCGAGCAGCCGCACCGCGCGCGCATCGCCGCGGTACAGGCCATCAGCCGTGCCCAGCCAATAGCCGCCATTGCGGTCATGGATGACCGTGGCCGCACGCACATCGGCACTGAGCGTCCAGGGTGCGGGCCGGACCTGATCATCGGCACCGATCTGGAACAGCCCACCTTCGGTGCCCGCCCAGACCGTGCCATCAGGCTCACGGGTGAGGCGGAACACGCTTTTCCCACCGAGCAGGGCCGGCGCGATACGGGTAAAGCGATCACCATCCCAACGGGCAACGCCATTGGAGGTGCCTACCCATACACGCCCTTGCGGATCGGCCAACAGACTGTAGATCGTGTTGTCGGGCAGGCTGCGCGGATCGTCCGGCTCGGCCTGGTACCTGACCAGCGTCCCGTCCTCGCTGCGGCGGCAGATGCCGTGCTGGTTGGTGCCGATCCACAGCGATTGCGCGGCATAGGCCAGCGACCAGAACTGGCCCTCGCACGCGGCATTGAGCTCGGGGAACCGAGCGAACGCGCTGCGGTCGGGGCCGAGCATGCTCAGGCCAACCCCATTGCTGCCCACCCAGACCCGGTCCTGTGGATCGACGAGCAGGGTTTCCACTTCGTTGCCGGGCAGCGAGCCGGGCACGTCTGGATCATGCCGCCACACCCGCAGGCCGACGCCGTCCACGCGAGCCAGGCCATCATCGGTACCGGCCCAGATATAGCCCTGGCGATCCTGGGCCAGCGCCAGCACCATGCGCGACGGCATGCCCTCGGCCGCGCCCAGACGGCGCAAGCGTGGCGTTTCTGCCGATGTCCCTGCGGCTTCCAACACTGGCGGCACTGCACACAACCACAGCCCCAACAGCACGATGCCTGCACCCCAGCGGCGCGTGCTCATCGATCCGGTCTCCCTGTTGGTGCGGATTGTCACACAGCGATCAGGACGGTGTCCGCATTCTGAGCCGGCTGTCGTGGATGGAACGGGCTGTTTCCGCCCTGGGCGGGCGAGGCAGCACAGGCGGGCGGCGCTGTTGTCGGCCGCACCACGATCTGTTGCAGCCATGACGCTGCATCCGATGACATGGCTGTGCGTATGATCGCCCCAGACCCTGATGGAGGCTGCGCCGTGCTCAAGCGCCTGACACTTTCCCTGCTGCTGGCCGCCACCCCGCTGCTCGCCACTGCCGCGCCCGACCGCTATCGGCTGGATCCGGTGCACACACGCGTGTTGTTTGCGGTGGAGCATGCCGGCTTCTCGCAGGCGTTGGGTACGGTGTCGGGCAGCGAAGGCGTGCTGGTGTTCGATCCGGAGGACTGGCCAAGCGCGCGGCTGGAGGTCAGCGTGCCGATCCAGCGGCTGGACCTGGGCGATGCCAAATGGAATACCGCCACGCTGGCGCGCAACCTGCTGGATGGCGAGCGCTTCCCCGAGGCGCGGTTCGTCTCCACGCATGTCGAGCCCATTGATCCGACCCACGCCAACGTTACCGGCCAGCTCACCGTACGCGGGGTGACCCGCGAGGTCACTCTGGCCGTCACCCTCAATGCGCTCAAGCGCCATCCACTGCCGCCGTTCCGCCGTACCGCCGGCTTCTCGGCCACCGCCACACTCAGCCGCAGCGCCTTCGGTGTGGATGGCTGGGCCTCGATGATCGGCGATGAGGTGCAGCTGCGGATCGAGGCCGAAGCCGTGCGTGATCGCAACGCCGGCGATCCTGCCGATACCGCCCCCGCCGATGCGCCGGGAACTCCCGCCGCCCCGGCCGACTCAGATACCCCACAGCCGGTTCAGGAGACCACGCCATGACCGCCAAGAACACCCCGACCCGATGGGGTGGCGTCAGCCAGACCCTGCACTGGCTGATCGCCGTACTGATCCTCGCCCTGGGCATCGTCGGGCTGACCATGGGCGAACTGCCCAGGACCCCGAAGTACTTCTGGGTCTACACCATGCACAAATCCATCGGCATCACCGTCCTGGCGTTGGTCGTGACCCGCCTGCTGTGGCGCCTGTATGCCGGCGCACCACACCCGGTGCCGGGCACGCCAACGTGGCAGGAGCGCATCGCCTCGGCAACCCATTGGCTGCTGTACGTGCTGATGTTCGCCATTCCACTGTCGGGCTGGCTGTACGACTCGGCCAGCGGCCTGCGCCCGTTCCGCTGGTTCGGCCTGGTCGATGTGCCCAAGCTGAGCCCGCCGGACGAACGCGTCACCCAGATCTCGCACGCCATCCATGAGTGGGGCTTCTGGCTGCTGATCGCCGTGGTCGTGGCCCATGCCGGCGCCGCGCTTTACCACCATTTTTACCAACGCGATGCCACGCTTGCGCGCATGCTTCCGCAGCGCTGGCTTGCCTCCCCCCAGAAGGATTGACCATGAACATCAAGCTCACCTCCCCCGCCGCGGTCGCCGCCGCCCTGGCCGGCCTGCTGGCCACCGCCCCGGTGCTGGCCGCCGACTACGTGCAGGCACCCGGTTCGGTGCTGGCCTTTGCCACCAAGTACGACGGTGAAGTGTTCACCGGCACCTTCCCGGGCTTCGATACCAAGCTCAGCTTTGATCCGGCCAAGCTGGACGATGCCAAGCTGGAAGTGACCATTCCGCTGGCCGGTGCGAAGAGTGGCAACAGCGACCGCGATTCGACCCTGCAGGGCGCGGACTTCTTCAACGTGGGCAAGTTCGCCCAGGCCAAGTACAGCGCCACCAAGTTCCGCTCGCTGGGCAACAACCAGTACGCGGCCGACGGCACGCTGGAGCTGCGTGGTGTGAGCAAGCCGGTCACCCTGACCTTCACCTGGACCCCGGGCGCGCAGCCGGTGCTGGCCGGCAAGGCGACGGTCAAACGCCTGGACTTCGGCGTGGGCGGGGGTGATTGGGCCGATACCAAGACCATCCCGAACGAGACCGCGATCAGCACGAAGGTGGTCCTGAAGGCGAAGTAACGTCAGATGGCGGTAGGGCCGGCCGCTGGCCGGCTCCTCGCACGATGATCGACTCCCGGGAGCCGGCCAGCGGCCGGCACTACAGCATCCAGCACCGCCAAGCGACGCTGCGTGTCAGCCGATCCAGGCTGCTACCGCCGCGACATCGAACGGCCAGTCCAGCTCGCGGCCCCGCGCATCGCGCAACACCGGCACCCGCAGCCCGTAGCGGGCCTCCAGCGCGGTGTCGTCATCGATGAACACACTGTCCAGATTGGCCACCCGGGCCTGCGCCAGCACCGCCAGGGCCTGGTCGCACAAATGGCAGTCATCACGCTGGTACAAGGTAAACACCGGCCCACCCACCTTGGAAAATGTTGCGCCGCAGCCAGAGCCGGCGGCACGAAGCGCATAGAATAGCGCTCCATCCGATACCCGCAGTTTGGCAATCATGGCTGTCAGCACGTTCGACGTTTTCAAGATCGGCATTGGCCCGAGTTCTTCGCACACCGTGGGACCGATGAAGGCTGCCGAACGTTTCGTGCACCGCTGGCTCCTCGATCCGGGCCACCTGCAGGACGTGGTGCGCATCCGCGCCGACGTCTACGGCTCGCTGGCCCTGACCGGCCGTGGCCATGGCACCGACAAGGCCGTGCTGCTCGGGTTGGAAGGCCAGCGCCCGAACCTGATCGATCCGGACATCATCCCCGAGACGCTGGAGCGCATCCGCAGCAGCAAGCGCATCCGCCTGATGGGGCAGCATGAGATCGCCTTCGACGAGAAGCGCGACCTGGGCCTGAACAAACGCCAGAAACTGCCGTACCACACCAACGGCATGCGCTTTACTGCCTACGGTGCGGACGAGCAGGTGATCGCCACGCGCGATTACTACTCCGTCGGCGGTGGCTTCGTGGTCAACCAGGACGATGCGGCTGATGACCGCATCGTGCCCGATGAAACCCCGCTGCCCTACCCGTTCAAGAGCGGCGACGAGCTGCTCGCGCAGACCGCACGCAGTGGCCTGAGCATCGCCCAGATGATGTTCGAGAACGAGAAGTGCTGGCGGACCGAGGACGAGATCCGCGACAGCCTCCGCGAAATCTGGAGCGCCATGCAGGCCTGCGTGGAGCGCGGCATCCGCCAGGAAGGCACCCTGCCCGGCGGCCTGCATGTCTCGCGTCGCGCCCCGGCGCTGTACCGCGAACTGTCCTCCAAGCCGGAGGCGGCGATGCGCGACCCGTTGACCACGCTGGACTGGGTCAATCTGTACGCGCTGGCGGTGAACGAAGAAAACGCCGCCGGTGGCCGCGTAGTCACCGCCCCGACCAACGGCGCTGCCGGGGTACTGCCGGCGGTGCTGCACTATTTCGACCGCTTCTGCCCCGGCGCCAACGAACAGCGCGTGTTCGATTTCCTGCTGACCTCGGCGGCGATCGGCATTCTGTACAAGGAAAACGCCTCGATCTCCGGTGCCGAAGTCGGCTGCCAGGGCGAAGTGGGCGTGGCCTGCTCGATGGCGGCCGGCGGCCTGGTCGCCGCGCTGGGCGGCAACCCGAGCCAGATCGAGAATGCCGCTGAAATCGGCATGGAACACAACCTCGGCCTGACCTGCGACCCGATCGGCGGGTTGGTGCAGATTCCCTGCATCGAGCGCAATGCGATGGGCGCGGTCAAGGCGATCAACGCCTCGCGCATGGCGATGCGTGGCGATGGCAAGCACAAGGTCTCGCTGGACAAGGTCATCAAGACCATGCGCGACACTGGCCGCGACATGCAGGACAAGTACAAGGAAACCAGCCGCGGCGGGCTGGCGGTCAACGTCATCGAGTGCTGATCGACCGTTCCCGGCGGTAGAGCCGACCGTTGGTCGGCTGTCCCCGGTCGCATCATCGGCACGCCTCCACGGCCGCTCCGGTACAGTCAGGGCTCCCCCGTTCCGGAGACCGCCATGCGCATCCTGGCTGCCGCCCTGCTCGCCTGCCTGCCGCTGACCACCCTCGCCGCCGACACCTATGGCCCGCGACTGGAAGGCTTCGACTATCCGTACCCCGTGAAGATCTTCCGCTTCGAGTCCCAGCGCCAGCCGCTGGAGATGGCCTACATCGACGTCCCGGCCGGTGGCAAAGGCTTTGCCGGTACGGTGGTGCTGCTGCACGGCAAGAATTTCTGCGCGGCCACCTGGAAGGACACCATCGCGGCACTGAGCGCGGCCAGCTACCGGGTGATCGCGCCGGATCAGATCGGGTTCTGCAAATCGAGCAAGCCCGAGCACTATCAGTACTCGTTCGGTCAGTTGGCTGCCAATACCGAAGCGCTGCTGGAGCATCTGGGCTATGGCGAGGGCAAGCTGCATATCGTCGGCCATTCGATGGGGGGCATGCTCGCCGCGCGCTTCGCGCTGATGTATCCGCAGCGCACGATCAGCCTGTCGCTGGTCAACCCGATCGGCCTGGAAGACTGGAAAGCCAAGGGCGTGCCATGGCGCAGCATCGATGCCTGGTATGCGGGTGAGCTGAAAACCAGCTTCGACAGCATCAAGAAGTACCAGCTCGACGTCTATTACAACGGCCAGTGGAAGCCCGAGTACGAGCAGTGGGTACGCATGCAATCACGCATGTACGACGGCCCCGGCAAACAGGCCGTGGCGTGGAGCCAGGCGCTGACCTCGGACATGGTGTTCAACCAGCCGGTGGTCTATGAGCTGCCCAAGCTGACGGTGCCGACCACCTTGTTCATCGGCCAGACCGACCGCACCGCGATCGGCCGTGACCTGGCACCGCCGGCCCTGAAAGCAACGCTGGGCGACTACCCCGCCCTGGGCAAGGCAGCCGCCGCGGCGATTCCGGGCGCCACCTTGGTGAGCTTCGAGGATCTGGGCCACTCGCCGCAGGTGCAGGACCCGACCCGGTTCAATGCGGCACTGCTGAAGGCACTCTCACACCACGACTGAGCCGACACTCCGGTAGTGCCACGCCATGCGTGGCAGCGGCCGCCATCAGCGTTCTCCGCCGACGCAGCCAGCCCACCCCTGGCGCTACCGTGTGCCTTGGTGGGATCGCACGGCATTCAGCGCCGCACGATCGCCAGCACGTCGTCCAGCAACGCGGCGGCGGTGACGTCCGCCCCGGCGCCCGGCCCCTGGATCAGCAGCGGCTGGGCGTGATACCGGTCGCTGTGGATCGCGACCCGGTTGTCGGTCTGTGCCCCGCCGGCCAGCGGATGGTCGCGCGGAAGCACACGCAGCCCAACCGCGGCTCCGTCGTGATCGAAGCCACCGACGAAACGTAGACACCCTGCTTGTTCCTGCGCCTGCTGCCAGTACGCCAGCAGCGGCGCATCCAGCAGCGAAAGCTGACTCAACGCATCCGCCGGTGACAGCGCGGCGAGCGCGTCAGGTACCAATGAAGCGACCTGCACCTGCTCAGCACGCAACGCGATGCCGCTGGCGCGCGCCAGGATCAGCAGTTTGCGACGGACATCTTCGCCGGAGAGATCCACACGCGGGTCCGGCTCGGTGTAACCGGCCTCGGCCGCCTCACGCACCCACGCCGAAAACGGACGCTGGCCATCGTAGTGATGGAACAGCCAGGCCAGCGAACCGGACAGCACGCCCTCCACGCGATGGATGCGGTCGCCACCGGCAACCAGCGCGCGCAGGCTGCTCAGCAGCGGCAGGCCTGCCCCCACCGTTGCACTGTCGCCGTAATGCGCAGCGCCCTGCTGGCCGCTGTCGGCGATGGCTTGGGCACGGGCCAACTGTCCGCCCTGGCCGAGCTTGTTGGCGGTCACCACGTGCACGCCCCGCGCCAGCCACTGTTCATGCCAATTGGCGACCTCGTCACTGGCGGTCGCATCGACCACCACATCGCCGCGCTGGAGGCCTTCGGCTTCCGCCCAGGGCTGCAACGCCACCGCGCCGCGTGCGGCCAGGTTGGCCTGGGCGAGTTCCTGCGCGGGGGTCTGTTCGCAGGCGCGCGCCGTGCGTGAGTTGGCCAGCCACGAGAACGCGGGCAGCGTGACGCCGCGATCCTGCAGCGCGGCGTACCGTTGCACGAACGCGGTGCCGACCGTGCCGGTACCGAGCAGGGCCAGCTTGCGGTGGGCCGCCAGCGGCAGGTTCAGCACCGCGCTCATGCATCCACCTGTTTACGGCGCTGCACGTCGCGGTGCTGATCGATCACGACCTGCGCGCGCTCCAGCCCGGCCTGCAGATCGGCCACCAGGTCTTCCGGCGATTCAATGCCGACCGACAGGCGCAGCAGCCCTTCGCTGATCCCGGCATGCGCACGCGCTTCCGGGGTCATGGCCGCGTGGGTCATGGTCGCCGGGTGCGCGATCAGGCTTTCCACGCCGCCCAGCGATTCGGCCAGGGTGAAGCAGCGCAGGCCATCCACGAAGGCGCGCACCGCCGCATGCGGATCCTCGCCCGGGCACGAGGCCAGTTCGAAGGACAGCATCGCGCCGAAGCCGCTCTGCTGGCGCGCGGCAATCGCGTGGCCGGGGTGATCAACCAGGCCCGGGTAGTACACGCTGGCGACCGCATCGCTGGCGGCCAGCAGCTCGACCACAGCCGCCGTGTTTTCCTGATGTGCGCGCAGGCGTGCACCCAGCGTGCGCAGGCCGCGCAGGGTCAGGAAGGCATCGAACGGCGAACCGGTCAGGCCCAGCGCGTTGGCCCACCACACCAGCTGCTCGTGTACCGCCGGATCACGTGCGATCACCGCACCACCGACCACATCGCTGTGGCCGTTGATGTACTTGGTGGTGGAGTGCAGCACCAGGTCGGCACCGAAGCTGATCGGCTGCTGCAGCGCCGGTGACAGGAACGTGTTGTCGACGACTACCTTGGCACCGGCCTTGTGCGCGGCATCGATGACGAAGCGCAGGTCGGTGATGCGCAGCAGCGGGTTGGACGGGGTTTCGATCAGCACCAGGGTCGGCGACTGCGCCAGCGCATCGGCCAGCGAACGCGGATCGGTCAGGTCGGCGGTGATCAGGCCGAAGTGGCCCTTCTTCGCCAGTGCATTGAACAGGCGCCAGCTGCCGCCGTACGCATCGTGCGGCACCACCAGGGTATCGCCGGGCTGCAGCAGTGCGTTGAGCACCAGATTGATCGCGCCCATGCCGGTGGAGGTGATCACGCCACCGGCGCCGCCTTCCAGTTCGGCCAGCGCTTCACCCAGCAGATCGCGGGTGGGGTTGCCGCTGCGCGTGTAGTCGTACTGGCGCTTGTTGCCGAAGCCATCGAAGCTGAAGTTGGAGGACAACACGATCGGCGGGGTCACCGCGCCGTGGGCGGTGTCACGGTCGATGCCGGCACGCACGGCGGCGGTGACGCGGCTACAGGACGGTTCGGTACCAGCGGAACGGCTCATGCGGATTCTCCGGGGGATCGAAAAGCGGTGGCGAGGATCGCGTCGATGCGATCGGTTTCTTTCAGGAAGGCGTCGTGGCCATAGGGCGAGCGCAGCACGCGCAGGCTGCCGCGCGGGCCGAGCCCTTCCACCAAACCGACACAGTCGGCCAGCGGGACCAGGCGGTCACCCTCCACGGCAACAACGACGGTCGGCACCTGGATGGCGGCCGGGTCGATGCGGTGAAGGTCGATCGATTCGGACAGGCGCAGGTAAGCATCGACCGGGGTACGGGCGACGTACTGCGCACCGGCGGCATCCAGATAGTCCTCGGCGGCAACGCGCACGCGGCCATTGACCACTTCCGGCGCGGCATCGAAGCGCTCGCCGAATTCTTCCGGCGTGCGGTAGCTGAGCATGGCGAACTGGCGTGCCAGCGACAGCCCGTGGCTGTCGGCGCATTGCAGCTGACCCAGCGCGACCGCACGGCGCTGCAGCGCGCGCCAGGCCGCGGCATACGGGTGCGGGCGATGCGCACCACTCACCGCGATCAGCTTCTGCACGCGCTGGCGGTGACGGATCGCGAACTGCTGGCCGACCAGCGCGCCGTAGGAGTAGCCCACGAAGCACTGCAGGCGGGCGATGCCAAGATGGTCGAGCAGCAAGGCCAGCGCATCGGCCTGGTCGGCGGTATCGATCGGCAGGTCCAGCGCGCCGTCGGCGCCGATGAAATCGAACGCCAGGATGCGCAGCGAGGCCGGATCCAGAGCGCGACCTGCGGCCACCAGGCCCTCGGCCCAGCCCTTTTCCGGGAACTCGGCATTGGCCGCCACATGGCGGTGAGCGGAGATACCGCCGGCCAGCACCACCACCGGCGCATCGGCGCGACCGACGCATTCGTAGCGCAGGCGTACCGGCCGCGGCCCGCCGTGACGCATCGACAGCACCGCCGCGATATCGCCGCGCACGGCGTTCAGCCCGGCGTCGACGGGGACGCTGAGCGGGGCGAAGGAGTCGGTGGCGACAGGGGCGGCGGTAGCGAAGCGCATGGCGGTATCCAAAGGAGGAAAACGGCCATCGAGCTTTCGCGGAGCTCGCGTTCGAAGCGCACGCACGGTGCACGGTTCGAACCATCTTTCGGAAGACACCAACGGTCTCCGCAGGATTTGGCACCTACGCAGGTCGCTTTCGCGTCTGCGGGCTGCCCCGGCTTCAAAGGGCCTGTCCCTCTGCCGGTCTCGATGGTGGAGCCACGATGCCAGTGCTCCCGGCCCATGTCAATCCCTTCATCGGCATGAAGCGATATATATTCCAGATGATCATCAGTCGCGCATACTCCGGGATCCTCCCTGCCCGGCCGACGCCTTGCGCTGCCTACGTTTCACTGCCCTGACGCTGATGATGATCCCGGTGCTGAACGCCTGGGCCGCCCGGGGGGCGAACTGGCGGAACGGCTGGCGACTCGACCGTCCTGCTGTCGCTACCCCAGCCCAGCGCGCCGCGGGTGTGGAGGCGCCGGCCTTGGCGGCGCTGACCCTGGAAGGGGCTGGCGACCGCTGGCAGGCCCGGGTCGACAACCGCGTGGCCGGGCCGGTCCAGGTCGAACTGCGACCCGCCGCCGGCGCCGCGGCGCTACCGGGGCTCCCCCTTCAGACGGTGGTCGCCGCAGGCGCCAGCGTCGTGGTGACCCACCTGCAGCCGCCGGCCGGCAGTACCGCGATCCGGCTGGATCTGACGGCCGTTCCGGGCGACCCCGGCGCGCGCGCGCAGGACGTCACCTACCAGTTGCCGTTCGATGCCGCCCGCATCCAGGTCAGCCAGGCGCCGCGGGGGCGGTTCAGTCACCACGATGCGGAGAACCGCGAGGCCATCGACTTCGCCCTGCCCGAGGGCACGCCCGTACTCGCGGCGCGGGCAGGAACCGTCATGCAGGTGCAGGACGGGTATCAGGGCAATGGGCAGGACCGGGACCAGGATCTGGGCCGGGCCAACCTGGTGCGGGTGCTGCATGAGGACGGCAGCATGGCCGTGTATGCCCACCTGCAGCACCACGGCGTGCTGGTCCGCCCGGGCGAGCAGGTCCTGGCGGGGCAGCGCATCGGGCTCTCGGGCAACACCGGCTACAGCGCCGCGCCGCATCTGCACTTCGCGGTCCAGGTCAATGCGGGCATGCGGCTGCGCTCGATCCCGGCACGGATCGTCAGCCCACACGGCGAGCTGCACTTCGCCCGGACCACGGACGAGGCCGGCGCATCCGCCCTGCCCTGACCCCGGCTACGCCCGCCCCCGTTATACTGGGCGGCTTATCTCCATGAAAAGCGCCCCGGGCGGGCGCGTCACGCCATGTCCGAAGTCGCTACCGAAGCTGCGCGCCGCCGCACCTTCGCCATCATTTCCCATCCTGACGCCGGCAAGACCACGCTGACCGAAAAGCTGCTGCTGTTCGGCGGTGCGATCCAGATGGCCGGTTCGGTCAAGGGCCGCAAGGCCGCGCGCCATGCGACCTCCGACTGGATGGCGCTGGAAAAGGAGCGCGGGATCTCGGTCACCTCCTCGGTGATGCAGTTCCCGTACGAAGGCAAGATCGTCAACCTGCTCGACACCCCCGGCCACGCCGACTTCGGCGAGGACACCTACCGCGTGCTCACCGCGGTGGACTCGGCACTGATGGTGATCGACGTGGCCAAGGGCGTGGAAGAGCGCACCATCAAGCTGATGGAGGTCTGCCGGCTGCGCGACACGCCGATCATGACCTTCATCAACAAGCTCGATCGCGAGGGCAAGGAGCCCATCGATCTGCTGGATGAAGTGGAAAGCGTGCTCGGCATCCAGTGCGCGCCCGTCACCTGGCCGATCGGCATGGGCCAGCGCCTGAAGGGCGTGGTGCATCTGATCAGCGGTGAGGTGCATCTGTATGAGCAGGGCCGCAACTTCACCCGCCAGGATTCGACCATCTTCCCCTCGATCGACTCGCCGGAACTGGCCGAGAAGATCGGTGAGCGCATGCTGGCCGACCTGCGTGACGAGCTGGAGCTGGTGCAGGGCGCCAGCCATCCGTTCGACGTGGAGGCCTATCTGGCCGGCAAGCAGACGCCGGTGTTCTTCGGCTCGGGCGTGAACAACTTCGGCGTGCAGCCGCTGCTGGACTTCTTCGTCGAGCATGCGCCGTCGCCGCAGCCGCGCGCCACCACCGGCCGCGTCATCGCACCGCAGGAAAACAAGCTCACTGGCTTCGTGTTCAAGATCCAGGCGAACATGGACCCGCAGCATCGCGACCGCGTGGCATTCATGCGGGTGTGCTCCGGCCGTTTCGTGGCCGGCATGAAGACCTTCCATGTGCGCACCGGCAAGGAAATGAAGCTGGCCAATGCGCTGACCTTCATGGCCAGCGACCGCGAGATCGCCGCCGAGGCGTGGCCGGGCGATGTGATCGGCATCCACAACCACGGCACGATCTCCATCGGTGACACCTTCACCGAAGGCGAAGCCGTCAGCTTCACCGGCATCCCGAACTTCGCGCCGGAGCTGTTCCGCCGCGCCCGCCTGCGCGATCCGCTCAAGCTCAAGCAGCTGCAGAAGGGCTTGGCGCAGTTGTCCGAAGAGGGCGCGACGCAGTTCTTCCGCCCCCTGATGAGCAACGACCTGATCCTGGGCGCGGTGGGTGTGCTGCAGTTCGATGTGGCCGCTTACCGCTTGAAGGACGAGTACGGCGTGGAAGCCACCTTCGAGCCGGTCAGCGTGACCACGGCGCGCTGGGTCACCTGCAGCAACGAGAAGAAGCTGGAGGAGTTCCGCGAGAAGAACGCAGGCAACCTCAGCATCGATGCCGCCGGCCAGCTGGTGTACCTGGCACCGACGCGCGTCAATCTGCAGCTGGCGCAGGAACGCGCGCCGGACGTGCGCTTCGCGGCCACGCGCGAAGCCGCGCACAGCGTCTCGGTCAGCTGATTGCTCAGCCGATCTATCGGCTGAACGGCCGCGCGTGCATGCGCGGCCCATCTTGGCGATGATAGGGGGGAGCGGGCTCCCCCTCCCCGCACATCCGATCATCGCCATGACCTCTGTCGTTTCCGTTCGAGAAGAAATCGCCAGCGCCTTGACCCACGGGCTTGGCGCCGTTGCTGCACTGGCTGGCAGTGCGGTACTCATCACCCTGGCCGCCATCTATGGCGACGGCTGGCAGCTGGCCAGCGCGATCGTGTTCGGCGTGGCGCTGTTGCTGTTGTATACGGCGTCCACGCTCTATCACGCGATCCAGCATCCGGTCGCGAAGGGCCGGCTGAAGGTGTTCGATCACTGTGCGATCTATCTGTTGATCGCCGGTACGTACACGCCGTTCACGCTGATCGGTCTGCGCGGGGGTCCGTGGGGCTGGGGCATGTTCACGGCGATCTGGGCGCTGGCACTGTTCGGGGTGGTGTTCAAGCTGTTCTATACCGGCCGGTTCAAGCTGTTGTCGACGATCATCTATATCGCGATGGGCTGGATGGTGATGGTGGCGATCAAGCCGATGTGGCATTCGCTGGATGCGTGGACGCTGGGCTGGCTGTTGGCCGGCGGTGTGTTCTATACGCTGGGGACGGTGTTCTATCACCGGGAGTCGGTGCCGTATTCGCATGCGATCTGGCATTTGTTCGTGATCGGCGGGAGTGTGTGTCACTTCGTTGCGGTGACGGCGCAGATTCTCTGACTGCTGTTTTTCTGCCAGGCAAGTGCGACGGCACCCGGACCAGCGAGAGCACGAGCAACAGCAACAGCAAGAGCGAGACCAAGAGCGACTCGGGCGTCAGGAATGCGCCAGGCGGGGTCGGCACGGGTGGGTCGGCGGGACACGCCGTGAATCCGTCCCTGGAGGCTCATGTCGCGCCATCCATGGCGCTCATGGTCCCGCCAACCCACCCGCACCACCCCGCTCACGGCTGGCTGGTGGCCTGGGAAGATCAAGGTCTGAGCTGGATCAAGTGCCTGGTGCCGCGGTGCATGGCGACGGTCGGCACGCGCCACCCTGACACTACGCTTACCAATGCTTCGCGTTGCCTGCACGATGCAAGGGCAACCATGAGGATGTGAATACTGTCCCGTCCCCTGCTCCGTCCGATGTGTCTTCCCGTTCGCGCTGGCGCTGGCGCCGTCCTGGCAAGCGGGGGCAGCGGTGGTTGGCGATTCTGGTGTTTCTGTTTGCTGCGCTGCTGATCCTGATTGCGTTGTGGGATTGGAACTGGTTCAAGGGGCCAGTGGAACGGGCGGTTCAGGCCAAGACCGGGCGGGAGTTCCATATCCATGGGGATCTGGATGTCGATCTGGGCCGGGTGACGACGGTGCGGGGCGATGGGCTGACCTTTGCGAATGCGACGTGGGCCAAGCAGCCGCAGATGGCGACGGCGGATCGGGTGGAGATCGATCTGCGGGTATGGCCGTTGCTGCGTGGCCAGGTGCGGATTCCGGAGATCCGGTTGACGCGACCGGATCTGTTGCTGGAAACAGCCCCGGAGAAGAGTCAGCCGGGCAATTGGGATTTCCTGGGGCCGAGCGACGGTGATCCGCCGGTGCTGCAGCGGTTGTTGGTCGATGATGGGCGACTGCAGTTCCGGGATGCGGCGGGCCGGACCGATGTGCTGGTGTCGCTCGACAGTGGCAAGCCACGCGACAAGGACAGTGGTCCGCCGCTGCTGGTGAAGGGCAAAGGACGCTGGCAGGGCAATCCGTTCTCGCTGGAGGGCAACACCGAGTCGCCGTTGGAGCTGACCAATACCGGGCATCCGTTCCGCATCCATCTGGATGGGCGCGCCGGAGATACGCATGCGATCGCCAGTGGGACGTTGACCAATCCATTCCAGCTGCGCGTGTTCGATCTGGAGTTGATGCTGAGCGGGCAGGATATGGAGGATCTGTATCCACTGATCGGGGTCGCCATGCCCTCCACACCGCCTTACAAGCTCAAGGGGCAGCTCAAGCGCGACAACGCGATCTGGCGCTATGAGAATTTCACGGGTACGGCCGGTGACAGTGATCTGGGCGGGACCGCGCAGATCGATGTGAGCGGTGACCGGCCGTTCCTGAAGGCGGATCTGGTGTCCAAGCGGTTGGACTTCGACGATCTGGCCGGGTTCATCGGAGCGCCGCCGAAAACCGGTGCGGGGGAATCGGCCAATGCCGAGCAGAAGGCCCAGGCGGCTGCGCTGGCGGCACGTGCCAAGGTGCTGCCCGATACGCCTTACAACCTGTCCAAGCTGCGTGCGATGGATGCCGATGTGCGCTGGAAAGCCCAACGGATCAATTCCCCCGTCCTGCCATTGGATGATATGGATGCCCATCTCAAGCTCAACGATGGCCTGCTACGACTGGAACCGTTGAACTTCGGTGTTGCCGGCGGTGATATCCGCAGCACCATCCGCATGGATGCGCGCAAGCAGGCCATCTCCACCCAGTTGCAGGCCACCATCCGCAAGGTGCAGCTGGGCAGACTGTTCCCGGATGCAACGCTGGCCGAGCAGGCGTCGGGCGGTATCAGCGGTGATATCAACCTGACCGGCCATGGCAATTCGGTGGCAGCGATGCTGGGCAGTTCAGACGGCGCGGTAGCCCTCGGCATCGGCCGCGGGCATGTCGGCAATCTGATCATGGAACTGGCCGGGCTGGATGTGGCCGAGTCAGTGAAGTTCCTGTTCACCGGCGACAAGCAGATTCCGCTGCGCTGCGCGTGGGGCGATTTCGCGGTGGACAACGGCGTGATGCAGTCGCGCTCGCTCGCCTTCGATACTACCGACACCCTCATCCTCGGCGAGGGCAAGGTGGATCTGAAACAGGAACAGCTGGACCTGCTGCTGCGGCCACGCCCGAAGGACATGAGCATCCTGGCGCTGCGCTCGCCACTGCGCATTGGTGGCACCTTCAAGGATCCCTCGTTCCGCCCGGATTTCAAGGCGCTGGGCATCCGCGGGGCGATCGCGCTCGCGCTGGGCAGCATCGCGCCGCCCGCAGCCCTGCTGGCCACGATCGAGACCGGCCCGGGCGAAGACAGCAACTGCGGTGGCCGTTACGCCAAGTGAGCAGATGCGGTCATGGCCGGATGCCGGCCGCTGACCGGCCATCCGGGCAACATCCAGGGCCGCTCAGCCGGCGACGATGTACTGCTGCAGTTGATCGAGTTTCTGCGCCTGTTCGTCGATCACCGATTTGACCAGATCGCCGATCGAGATCACGCCCAGCACGCCCGTGCCGTCGACCACCGGCAGATGCCGGATGCGGTAATCGGTGACCAGTTGCAGGCAGTGTTCCACCTGCTCGCCGGGCGCCACCGTCACTACCTTGGGGGTCATGATCTCGCGCACCTCGGTCGTGCGTGACGAGCGCTCATGCAGGACGATCTTGCGCGCGTAATCGCGCTCGGAGAGGATTCCGACCAGTTGCCGGCCCTCCATCACCAGGACCGCACCGATGCCTTTTTCGGCCATCAGCCGGATGGCGTCGATCACCGCCGATGTCGGCGCTACGGCAAATACCTCAGGGGACTTGCCTTCCAACAGCTGTCGTACCGTGGTCATCTCGCTGCTCTCCACCGATGGGATGCACGGCCGAGTCTGCCACGAACGGCGCCTGCCAGGTGTCAACCAGATACAGCGGGCGCTGTTTGGATTCCTCATAGAGGCGGCCGAGGTATTCACCGATCAGCCCCAGTGCGATCAGCTGGATGCCGCCCAGGAACAGGATCACCGCCATCATGGTCGGCCAGCCCGCGACGCGGTCGCCGTACAGGGCCGCTTTGAGGACGACCACCAGTGCGAACAGGAACGCGAAGCTCGCTGCGGCCAAGCCCAGGTAGGTGGTCGCACGCAGCGGCGCGGTCGAAAATCCGGTGATCCCTTCCAGCGCGAAATTCCACAGCCGCCAGACGCTGAACTTGCTCTCGCCCACCAGCCGCGCGTGGCGATGATAGGGCAGCGCCTTGCGGCGGAAACCCACCCAGCCGAACAGCCCTTTCATGAACCGGTGGCGTTCACGCAGCTGGCCAAGTGCCTGCAGCGCGCGCGGGGAAAGCAAGCGGAAATCCCCGGTATCGGCGGGAATCGGCGTGTTGGACAGGCGGCCGATCACCCGATAGAACGCCTTCGCGGTGGACCGTTTGAACCAGCTCTCGCCATCGCGTTTCAGGCGCGTGCCATACACGTTGTCATAGCCCTGCTGCCAGAGCGCGACAAACTCGGGAATCAGCTCCGGCGGGTCCTGTCCATCGGCGTCGAGAATCATCACCGCGCCGTCGTCGACGAAATCCAGCCCGGCGGTCAGCGCCGCCTCCTTGCCGAAGTTGCGCGACAGCCGCAGCACGCCGACGCGGGGGTCCGCGTCCGCCAACCCCTGCATCACCTCCCACGAGGTATCGGTACTGCCGTCGTCGACATACAGCACCCGGCCATCGATGCCACCCAGGTCGTCGAGCACCGCGCACAGACGCACGTGCAGCATCGGCAGGGCCAAGGCTTCATTGTGGGCGGCAACCACGACGGTCAGGCGTTGGGCGTTCATGCCGCGATTGTAGCGTCAGCCAATCACGTACATGAATGCTCAGTCGTCGCCCAGGTAAGCGTTGCCGCCAAGCTGGCGGGCCTGCCGCTGGATCCAGGCCGCACGGCGCTGCACGTAGGGGCCCGGCTTGGCGGCGTTGTAGCGGCGCGGCGAAGGCAGCACCGCGGCGAGCCGTGCGCTTTCGGCCGGGCTCAGGCGCGAGGCGTCCTTGTTCCAGTACTGCAGGGACGCCGCCTGCGCGCCATAGATGCCGTCGCCGAACTCGGCGATGTTGGCGTACATCTCCAGGATGCGCGACTTGGGCCACAGCGCTTCGATCAACACCGTGTACCAGACCTCCAGCCCCTTCCGGATCCAGCTGCGGCCCTGCCACAGGAACAGGTTCTTGGCGACCTGCTGGCTGATCGTGCTGGCCCCGCGCAGCCGGCCACCGCGCGCGTTGTGGTCGCGCGCCTTCTCGATCGCCTGCAGATCGAAGCCATTGTGGTCCGGGAAGCGCTGGTCCTCGGCAGCCACCAGCGAAATGGGCAGGCTGGGCGCCATCTGGTCCAGGTCACGCCACTGGTAATGCAGGCGGTAGCGCCAATCGCCCTGCCCCAGCGCCTCGCCGTAGCGCCACACCATCACGCTGGACACGGGCGGATCGATGAAGCGCAGGGCCAGTACCTGCAGCACGCTGATGCCGACGAACAGCACCGGCAGCCACAACAGGCGTTTCCAGCGCCAGCGGCGCGGCGGTGACGGTTCCAGGTCCGGCTCGACCTTGAGGTTGCTGCGCTCTGCCCCCATTACTGGTGCATCCTTTACTTGCACGGTTGTCGGCGCATTATCCGGCAACCGGCACTCCTTTCGCGCAGCCACCGAACCGATGACCGCCCAGACCGACACCCTTGCCCGTTTCCTGCTCCCCGATGCCGGCGTCCGCGGCGTGCACGTGCACCTCGATGCGACCTGGCAGGAGATCCTGTCCCACGCCGCCTACCCGCCCGGTGCGGCCGAACTGCTCGGCGAAGCGAGCGTCGCCTCGGCGCTGTTCACCGGCCACACCAAGGTCGATGGCCGGCTGTCCATCCAGCTGCGCAGCAACACCGCGCTGCGCACCCTGTTCGCCGAGTGCACGGCCGCTGGCACCCTGCGCGGCATCGTCCAGTTGGCAGACGACGGTGGTGATGCCCCGCGCGATCTGACCGCCCTGGGCGATGATGCGCTGCTGGCGATCACCATCGAGAACCCCGGTCTGGACCCGCGCGAACCGCAGCGTTACCAGAGCCTGGTCGGACTGACCGCGGCCGGCCTGGACGAGGCATTCGAGGATTACTTCCGCCAGTCCGAGCAGCTGCCCACCCGGCTGCTGCTGGCCGCCGATGGCACCCGCGCTGCCGGCCTGCTGCTGCAGAAGCTGCCGGGCGATGAAGGCGACCAGGATGGCTGGTCGCGTGCCAGCGCGTTGTTCGAGACCCTGGGCAAGCAGGAACTGCTGGACGTGCCCGGCCACGACCTGCTGCATCGCCTGTTCCATGAAGAGCACCCGGAACTGCTGGGCGACAAGGCGCTGCGCTTTGCCTGCTCCTGCTCGCGCGAGCGCGTCCAGGGCATGCTGCAGTCGTTGGGCGAAGAGGAAGCACGGGCGGCCGCCGAGCCGACCGGCGCGGTCGAAGTGCGCTGCGAATTCTGCGGGCAGGAGTATCACTTTCCGTTGACGGAATTCGACATACTGTTCCGCGAGATGGATGTATCTTCGCCGGCACCTGAACGGCTTCAGTAATTTTGGTACGAGTTTTGTTCTGGGGAGAACCAAGACTTGTTAAGAAATCATAAACGCCCTAGGATCAATGTCCCGCTTCGGCGGGAACTTGTCATCACCGCGCTTGTCTGAGAGTTCCCATGCATCCCCTTCTGCGTCTACCGCTGGCCCTGATGATCGCCCTTGGCGCGGTCTCGGGCGCGCATGCGCAGGCCAAGGGCAGGCAGGACGGTACGGTGCTGCCGGTCTGGAACAAGGGCAGCGGCAAGGTCGAGGCGCTGCTGTACCTGGAGCCGACCGGCGAACAGGCCGTCGGCGCCCGCTGGCACTTCGGGCGCAGCTCGCTGGATGCGGCCTTTGGGCTGTCCTCCGGTGATTCGCTCGGCCTGCTGTGCAACAGCAGCCGCGGCACCAGCATCAGCGGGTTGGCCAGTCATTGCATGCTGGCCACTCTGGGCGATGAAGAAGACACCACCCTCAGCCGTCGGGTCAGCGGCACCGCCGCCTTCAACCGGCCCGGTGGGCGCGTAGGCATCACCGCCGGCAGCGGCCGTGACACCCTGCCAGCCTGGCTGGCCGGCCCGAACAAATCGCCGTCGCTGCGCGCCGAACAGAACGATCTGACCGTCTTCGGGCAGAAGAACATCGGCCGCGAAGGCTTCGTGTCGATCGGCGGCACGTATGCGAAGGCACGCCTGGTCCCGATCGCGGATGCCTCGCCGGCCATCGTCGACCGCTGGGACAGCAAGAGCCTCACCCTCGGTGCCGGCTATGGCAATTTCAGCGGCAACATCATCGGCCGCGTGGTCGATGTTCCGGGTCAGCCCGGCAAGTGGGAAGGATTGGGCGTCGGCTTGACCTGGCGCACGCCCTGGAGCGGCCAGCTCACCGTAGGTGCCGAGAACGTCGTCACCCGCGGCAAGAATCCGTTCGCTCCGCGCAATGAGAGCACCGACGAAGGCACCGTGCCCTACGTCCGCTACGAGCAGGACCTGTAAGCCCTCGCCGATTGGCCTGCAACGGGCCTGCAATGGCAAACGGGTGATTCCTGCCCCCGACACCTGGATGGATTGACCGCTGCATGCCCCACGGCGGCATTGCCGTGCGCGCGTTCACCGTGGCCCTCATTACCGTCGGTCATGTAAACGATTCCTAGCATAAGGCGTGCCGAAACGCCCGCTGACGGGATAATCACGACGCTTCAGGAACGCGGCGCCCGGTCGTGTGCGAGCCCTCACGGCCGCCCATTCAGGCAAAATCGATACAAATCGACATAAAAAATGTGCCAAAAGTCATCCCATCTTAGGCACCGCCAACCGGCCCGAAGCACTGATCGAGCCCGCAAAGCCCTGTGGGAGAAGGACTTTGCCGAATTTCACCTAAATCACATGAAGTATTAACGGGTCTTTAATTTCTTCTAATACGTGGTTACTATCGAGTCAGCTTCGCGACTTGGAGACGCCTTTCGTCTCCGCGCAGAGGCCCATCCCAGAACCCGTAGTACCCAAGTCCATTTGGAGAGAGAGAGCCAATGAAGTACAGGACAAATAAGCTGCGTGACGCTATCGCGTTCGCACTGGTGGTGACCGCTGGCAGCACCGGTGCTGCCTATGCCCAGGAAACCCAGACCCTCGACAAGATCGAAGTCACGGGTTCGCGCATCAAGCGCGCCGACGTGGAATCGTCGCAGCCGGTCTTCACGATGAGCCGCGAGCAGATCCAGGCCCAGGGCCAGACCTCGATCGGCGACATCATCCAGAACATCGCCACCAGCGGTTCGACCCTCAACAGCACCTACAACAACGGTGGCAACGGCGAAACCCGCGTGAACCTGCGCAACCTGGGTTCCAGCCGTACCCTGGTGCTGGTCAACGGTCGTCGTTGGGTCGGTGGTACCGGCCTGGGTGGCGCGGTCGATCTGAACACCATCCCCTCCGCAGCCGTCGAGCGCATTGAAGTCCTGAAGGACGGCGCCTCGACCATCTACGGTTCGGACGCCATCGCCGGCGTGGTCAACATCATCCTGCGCAAGAACTTCGACGGTGCAGAAGCCAACGCCTACTACGGCCAGTACGACAAGGGCGACGGTTCGCGCGAGTCCTACGACTTCACCATCGGTTCGGCCGGTGAGAAGTGGCACGCCACCCTGGGCGTGGGCTACGTGAAGGAAGAAGCGGTGTGGGCGGGCGACCGTGCCATCTCGGCGGTGCCGGTCTTCGGCTCCGTGCCGTACACGGGCAACAGCTCCACCACGCCGGAAGGCCGCTTCGGCTACTTCCAGCAGGTCGGCACCAATCCCAACGGTACCCCGCGCTTCGGCGCCGCCCGTCCGAACGGCAGCGAAGGCTACTTCATCACCGGCAACGGTGGCACCACCTGGCGCAACTACGGCCAGGCCGACAGCTTCAACCACGCCCCGGGCAACCTGCTGATCACCCCGCAGGAACGCACCTCGATCTTCGCCGACGCCGGTCTGGACATCACCGACAATGTCCGCTTCAAGACCACGGTGACCTACAACGAGCGTGAATCCGAGCAGATCCTGGCCGCCATGCCGATCGTGCTGGGCCGCGCCGCGCCGGGCACCAACGGTGCCAACATCGTCATCGACGCCGACAACATCTACAACAACACCGGCCGTGATATCGACTACATCCAGTACCGTGCCAACGAGACTGGCGGTCGTATCTACAAGCAGAACGTGAAGACCTACGCGTTCAACGGTGCCTTCGAAGGCGACTTCGAAGTGAACAGCCGCTTCTGGAACTGGGAAGCCGGCATGTTCTACGGCAAGAACGACCAGACCGACGTCACCACCGGCTTCTTCAACATCTCCGCGCTGCGCAGCGCCCTGGGCCCGTCGTTCGTCGACGCTACCGGCGCTGCACGTTGCGGTACCGCAGGCAGCGTGATCGACGGCTGCGTGCCGATGAACATGCTGAGCGGCGCCGGCTCGCTGACCCAGGAGATGATCGACTATGCCGGTTTCACCGCGCATGACATCTACGGTTACGAGCAGAAGACCTACTACGGCAGCATCGGTGGTGAACTGTTCGACCTGCCGGGCGGCGCGTTCGCCTTCTCGCTGGGTGCCGAACACCGTGAAGAATCCGGCTTTGACGGCCCGGACGCACTGATCAACTCCGGCGACACCACCGGCAACGCCCGTACTGCGACCGACGGCAGCTACAAGCTGGACGAAGCGTACCTGGAACTGGCGATCCCGCTGCTGTCCGGCGTGACCGGCGCGCAGCTGCTGGACTTCAGCGTGGCGACCCGCTTCTCTGACTACAGCAACTTCGGCAACACCGTGAACAGCAAGTTCGGTTTCCGCTGGAAGCCGATCAACGACCTGATGATCCGCGGTAACTGGTCCGAAGGCTTCCGTGCCCCGACCATCGCCGAGCTGTACCAGGGCGTGAGCGATACCTTCGAAGACGTCGCCGATCCCTGTGCCGGCGTCCGTACCAACAATCCGAACACCCCGCCTGCCAGCTGCGCCGGCGTGCCGCCGTACAACCAGTCCAACTCGCAGATCCGTACCACCACCGGTGGCAACCCGGATCTGGGTCCGGAAACCTCGACCTCCAAGACCTTGGGCTTCGTCTACAGCCCCAGCTTCGCTCCGGGCCTGGACGTGTCGATTGACTGGTGGAACATCAAGATCGAAGGTGCCATCTACGCCCAGACTGCCCAGCAGACCCTGGACGCTTGCTACAACCAGGGCGTGTCTTCGCAGTGCGACCTGATCGAGCGTGACAGCACCGGCCAGATCTCCAACCTGCTGGCGGTGCCGAGCAACGTCGGTACGATGGAAGTGGAAGGCTGGGACGTGACCCTGGGTTACCGCATGCCGGATACGGCGTACGGCAGCTTCAGCTTCGTCCTGGATACCGCCTACACCTCCAAGTACACCATCGAAGATCCGGTCACCGAAGGCTACAACCGCGTCGGCAACTATCTGAGCCGCGACAACTACTGGCGTGTGCGTTCCAACCTGCTGGTTGCCTGGCAGCTGGGCGACTTCGGTGCGACTGCATCGGCACGTTACTACTCGCGTCAGAATGAAGACTGCTCGGGCACCGCCTTCGGCGGCGCCAACTTCGCCCTGCTGTGCTCGGATGCCGACCATGTCGGTATCGGTGGCCAGGACGATCCGCAGCGCAAGATCTCGAGCATCACCTACACCGACCTGAGCGCCTACTGGCAGTCGCCGTGGAATGCCCGGATCACCGTGGGCGTCAACAATGCCTTCGATCGCGATCCGCCGCTGTCGTACACCACGTTCGCCAACTCGTTCGACCCGCAGTATGAAATTCCGGGCCGCTTCTTCTACATGCGCTACAACCAGAAGTTCTGATCTGGCTGTAACCGTGTAGCGTTGGACTGCAACGGCCCCGAAAGGGGCCGTTGTTGTTTGGGCGGGACGTGGACCCCGTCAGCAGATCCCACAAAAAAAACGGCCCTCTCGGGCCGTTGTCCGTGCATCAGCTGCTGGACACTCACCCGATCGGAATCAGCGTCTCGATCACATGCTCCACGTAGGCCTCGAAATCCTCGCGCGCCTGCTTGGGCTGCTGCAGCTGCAGCGACAACTGCAGGAAGCCGACATAGGCGGCATACGCCAGACGCGCACGATGCTGCGCGTCGGTACGGCTCAGGCCGGCCTGGCGGAACGAAGCGACCAGATACTCCAGCCGGCGATGCGAAACGCGGTCGATGACCGGGCGCACCATCGGGTGATCGAGCGCCTTGAGCAGCTCGCTGTAGATGATGTGCGGCTGCACTTCATGCGCCACCACCTGGAACAACTGACGCAGGCGTACGCGCGGGTCGGTCACATCGGCCAGGCTGCCGAACACCTGCTCCTGCTCGAACAGCTCCCAGCGTTCCAGCGCGGCCTGCAGCAATGCATCGCGCGAGGGGAAGTGCCAATAGAAGCTGCCCTTGGTGACACCGAGGCGACGCGCCAGCGGCTCCACCGCGACCGCGCCCACGCCTTGTTCGGCAATCAGATCCAGTGCGGCCTGGGCCCAGTCTTCGGCACTGAGGCGGCTGTTGCGGCCGGCACGTGGCTCGCCGGCGGAAGCTTCGGGTTCATTCATAGGTGGATTTAACCATACGCCGGGGTTGGTTGCAGTATGTGTATCGATACAGGACCGCTTCGCGCCTGCTGGCACAAGGGATGGGGCCACCATACTCCGAAGTATTGACATCGCACAGGGCAGGTCCATACTAGCGAGTATGGTCACTCCTTCTTCTACCCTGCCCCGCTTTGACGATGAGCGACTGACCGGCGCGCATGACGCCGTGCTCGCAGCCACGCGTTCGGGCCCGGGGCGCCGCGGCACCGTCCTGTTCGCCCACGGCTTCGGCCAGACCCGGCATGCCTGGAACGCCACCGCGAACGCGCTGGTCGACGCCGGCTACCAGACCCTGGCTTACGACGCGCGCGGCCACGGCGATTCCGACTGGAACCCGGCCGACCTTGCGTATCACGGTGAACAGTTCGCCGATGATCTGATCGTGCTGGCAGGTGAACAGCCGCAGCCGCCGATCCTGATCGCCGCCTCGATGGGCGGTCTGTTCGGCCTGCTCGCCGAGTCGCGCTGGCCGGGCCTGTTTTCGGCGATGGTGCTGGTGGACATCACCCCACGCTGGGATACCGCCGGTGTCGAAAAGGTCCTGATGTTCATGACCGCGCACCCGGAAGGCTTCGCGTCGCTGTCCCAAGCCGCCGACGTGATCTCCTCCTACCTGCCACACCGCCCGCGCAAGTCTGAAGATTCCCTGCGCGCATTGCTGCGCGAGGACGGCCACGGCCGCTGGCGCTGGCATTGGGACCCGCGCCTGGTCGCCGAACTGGCGCGTGACAGCGAACAACAGCAGGACGCGCTTGCCGACGCGGCGCGCCAGGTGAAATGCCCATTGCTGCTGGTCAGCGGTGGCCGCAGCACCCTCGTCACCCCGCAGACGGTGGCCGAGTTCCTTGCGTTGGTGCCACACGCACGCCACGTGCAGTTGCCGGAGGCCACGCACATGGTCGCCGGTGATGACAACAACGCCTTTACCGCTACTGTGTTGGACTATCTGGACGTGTTGCCCTCGGCCTCCGCCGTCGCATCGTCCGCCATTACCGAGCACGTCACCGGAGCACGCTCATGAGCATTGTCGTTCCCTTCCTCGCGATCCTCCTGGCAGGTGCGTTCGTCGCCTACCACCGGATGCGCCTGATCACCTGGACGATCATCAGCTTGGTGCTGCTGGCCGCCTGCTGGTTCATCCCGTACGTCAACCAGACCGCCACGATCGTGGCTGCGGCCATCGTCGCGGTGATCGCCGTGCCGCTGCTGCTGCCTTTCATCCGCAAGCCGCTGCTGACCGCACCGATGATGAAGGTGTTCCGCAAAGTGCTGCCGCCGCTGTCGCAGACCGAGCGCATCGCGCTGGAAACCGGCTCGGTCGGTTTCGAAGGCGAGCTGTTCACCGGTGATCCGGACTGGAACATCCTGCTGAACTACCCCAAGCCGCAGCTCACTGCTGAGGAACAGGCGTTCCTGGACGGCCCGGTCGAAGAGCTGTGCAAAATGGTCAACGACTGGGAAATCACCCACGTCTACGCCGACCTGCCGCCGGAGCTGTGGAGCTTCATCAAGAAGAACAAGTTCTTCGGCATGATCATTCCGAAGGAATACGGCGGCCTGGGCTTCAGCGCCTTGGCCCACCACAAGGTGATCCAGAAGCTGGCCTCGGTGTCGAGCGTGGTCAGCTCCACCGTCGGCGTGCCCAACTCGCTGGGCCCGGGTGAACTGCTCAACCATTACGGCACCCAGGAACAGAAGGACCAGTACCTGCCGCGTCTGGCCGATGGCCGTGAAGTGCCCTGCTTCGGCCTGACCGGTCCGTTCGCCGGTTCGGATGCCACCTCGATTCCCGATTACGGCATCGTCTGCAAGGGCGAGTGGAACGGCGAGCAGGTGCTCGGCGTCAAGCTCACCTTCGACAAGCGCTACATCACGCTGGCCCCAGTGGCCACGCTGATCGGCCTGGCCTTCCGCATGTACGATCCGGACGGCCTGATCGGCAACACCCGCGACATCGGCATCACGTTGGCGCTGCTGCCGCATGATACCGCTGGTGTGGAAATCGGCCGCCGCCACTTCCCGCTCAACTCGACCTTCCAGAATGGCCCGATCCGCGGCAAGGATGTCTTCATCCCGCTGACCCAGCTGATCGGCGGCGCCGAGAAGGCCGGCAAGGGCTGGAACATGCTCAACGAGTGCCTGGCCGTGGGCCGCTCCATCACCCTGCCCTCCACCGCCAGTGGCGGTGCCAAGGCCGGTGCCGTGGTGACCGGTGCCTATGCACGTATCCGCAAGCAGTTCGGCCTGTCGGTCGGTCGCTTCGAGGGCGTCGAAGAAGCGCTGGCCCGCATCGGTGGCAAGGCCTACGCGATCAGCGCGCTGTGCCAGGCCACGGCGGCTGCGGTGGACCGCGGCGACGTGCCGTCGGTGCCGTCGGCCATCGCCAAGTACCACTGCACCAGCATGAGCCGTGAAGTGATCTCGGACGTGATGGATGTGATCGGCGGCAAGGGCATCATCCTGGGGCCGCGCAACTTCGCCGGCCGCAGCTGGCAGGCCGCGCCGATCGCGATCACGGTGGAGGGTGCCAACATCATGACCCGCAGCCTGCTGATCTTCGGCCAGGGTGCGATCCTCTGCCACCCGTGGGTGCTGAAGGAAATGAAGGCCGCGCAGGATCCGGACACCCGTGCCGGCCTGCAGGAATTCGACCGCAGCCTGTTCGGCCACATCCGCTACGGCATCTCCAACGCCGTGCGTTCGTTCTGGTTCGGTCTGACCGGTGCCCGTTTCGGTGCCGCCCCGGGCGATGCCTACACCCGCCGCTACTTCCGCAAGCTGGACCGCTACTCGGCCAACCTGGCGCTGATGGCCGACATCTCGATGATGACGCTGGGCGGCAAGCTGAAGTTCAAGGAATCGCTGTCCGGCCGCCTGGGCGACGTGCTGAGCCACATCTACATGACCAGCGCCATGCTCAAGCGTTACCACGACGAAGGCGCACCGGTGGCCGACCAGCCGCTGCTGGCCTGGGCCTTCCATGACAGCGTGCACAAGATCGAAGAGTCGCTGTCGGCCGCCCTGCGCAACTTCCCGGTGCGTCCGATCGGCTGGCTGATGTGGGCGCTGATCTTCCCGTTCGGCCGCCGTGCCGAGGCCCCGGGCGACCGTCTGGGCCACCGCGTCGCCGCGCTGCTGATGGCGCCCAACGAAGCCCGCGACCGTCTGGCCAGTGGCGTGTTCCTGACCCCGTGCGAGAATAACCCGGGTGGCCGCATCAACAGCTACCTGTCCAAGGCGATCATGGCCGAGCCGGTGGAGCGCAAGTTCATCAAGGCGCTCAAGACCAAGGGCATCGAAGCGCTGGACTTCGTTACCCAGCTGGACGAAGCCGTGGCCGAAGGCGTGATCACCCAGGACGAGCGCACCCTGCTCGAAGAGCTGCGCACGCTCACCTTGGAAACGATCACCGTGGACGACTTCGATCCGGAAGAACTGCGCTCGGCGGGCTACTACAAGCGTGCCCAGCAGGACGCGCAGTCCGAAGCCGCCTGATCCCGGTCCTGGCACCAGGTAAACGACAACGGCGGACTTCGGTCCGCCGTTTCTTTAGGGAGATCTCCGATGTCCGCTCCACTGCTCACGCTTTATCGCCGCATGCAGCGCTGGCCTGCCGGCAACTGGCTGTTCTCGCGCGCGGTGTGTTTCAAGGCACCCTACTTCGCCAGCATCGCCCCGCGCATCACCCTGCTTGAACCGGGCCGCTGCGAAGGCCGCATCGCGCACCGGCGCAAGGTCACCAACCACATCGGCACGGTGCACGCGATCGCACTGTGCAACCTGGCCGAGCTCACCGCCGGGCTGATGGTGGATGCCTCGCTGCCCAAGGGCATGCGCTGGATCCCGAAGGGCATGGAGGTGCACTACCTGGCCAAGGCGACGGGCACCCAGCATGCCGTGGCCACGCCGGAGCAGCCGATCGTGGCGGCCGAGGCGGGTTACGCGCTGCCGGTGAAGGTGCAGGTGCGCGATGACGCCGGCACGGCGGTGTTCGAGGCCCGAATCGCGATGTGGGTGTCGCCGGTCAAGCGATGATCGTTGGCGCAGCCACCCATGGGGTGGCTCCACATCCGATCCGTCTGTCGCAGGGTGGCGTCACGCCATGCGTGGCTGGCGCCTGTCAGGCAGGCACCATCCACCATGCCGCCACGGCCAGGATCGCCGGCACAGCCTGGATGAAGAAGATCCGCTTGTTGACGCTGTACGCGCCATAGCAGCCGGCCACGATCACGCAGCCCAGCATGAAGTTCACCAGCATCGGCAGGTGATCGAACAGGCCCCAGAACAGGCCGGCGGCGAGGAAGCCGTTGTACAGCCCCTGATTGGCCGCCAGCACGCGCGTGGCCTGCGCCTTTTCAGGCGTATTGCGGAAGGTCTTCAATCCCAGCGGCTTGGTCCACAGGAACATTTCCAGGACCAGGAAGTACACGTGCAGCAGGGCGACCAGCAAGGTCAGTGACAGCGCGATCCAATACATGGGCAGGCTTCCAGAACGTAATGCAGAAAGCTTACTCCGGGCGCTCGCCCGGCAGCTTCTTTTCTTCGCGCAGCAGGCCGAGGGCGGCGACGGTCATGGCACCGGCCACGACCAGGCCACCGAGGAACACGATGTGCGAGCCGAACAGGGACAGCCCCTTGTGCACCCAGGCGAAGGTCAGGTCCGCACCGCGGTAGACCACGGTGTCGATCGCCGCACCGGCCTTGTAGCGCCACTGGCGGTCCACACGGGTGTAGATCGTCTCGCGCGCCGGTTTGGCCAGTGAGAATTCGCTGGCGCGGGTCATGACCTGCACCATCGCCACCATCAGCGGCAGCGGCGAGGCAGCGAGGATCGAGAACCCGATGATGATCGCCACCCCGGGAATCAGCAGTGCGGGTGCGATCCCGTACCGCGACAGCAGCCAGCGCGTCGCGCCGAGCTGGATGACCAGGGTCAGCGCGTTCACGGCCAGATCCACGCGCGAGAAGAACGCCGTGCTGGCGGCCGGGTCGGTGTACAGGCGTCGCACGATCGAGGCCTGCTCGTTGTAGAGCATGGTGCCTACGCCCACGCCGAACAGCACCATCAGCGCCAGCCAGCGCAGCATCGGCTCACGCACGATCAGCTTCAGGCCATCGAACACGCTGCCGCCCATCGGCGTCTCGCCGGAGACCAGTTCCCGCTCCTGTTCGCGTGCCACCGCCCACAGCCGCAGCCGCCAGATGCAGCCCAGGCAGATCAACAGGAAGCCGGCCGAGACCAGCATCAGATTGGCGATGCCGACCCGCTGCACCAACGCCGAGGTAATGATCGGGCCCAGGAACGCCCCGATGGTCCCGGCGGCACCGAGATAGCCGTAATACGCGCGCGCCTCCACGTTGGAGAACACGTCGGCCATGAAGCTCCAGAACACGGCCACCGCGAACAGGTTGAAGACGGTGATCCAGAAGAAGAACGCCATGCCGCGCCCGGGCACGCCGGTTTCGAACATCACGTAGAACCCGAGCAGGGTGACGATGAAGAACCCGTACACCACCGGCAGGAATACCCGGCGCGGATAGCGGCTCACCAGCGCGCCGTACAGCGGCTGCAGCACCAGCATGATGAAGAACACGCAGGTGAACAGGAACTGCAGCACGAAGTCCTGCAGGGCGATTCCATGGCCGGCGAACCACTCGATCAGCGGCAGCGGGAACACCGTCTGCAGATCGGAGGAGGCCGCCATCGCTTCGCGCACCGGGCGCAGCACGTAGTAGCCACTCAGCAGGCAGAAGAAATACAGCGAGGCCCAGATCAGCGGCGGCGAACGCCGCCACGCACTCAGCATCCCACCGGCTGCCGTGCCGGTCCCGGTCGCCGCGGTCATTGCCCGCTCTGCGCGGACAAGGGGCGTTGCAACGGCAGCATGTGGGGAACTCCGGGCGTCGAAGCGCGCAAGGTAAACGATGCACCGCAACATCGCCAGCCTCCGGCACGCCCATCGGCGCAACGCTGCGTGGCGCACCCCGCAGCCCCTGCCTGCCCCAACCTGTCTTATGCTCGGTGCGCACCCCGGCAAGGAGCGGCATGTACGACTACATCGTGATTGGAGCCGGCTCTGCCGGCTGCGTGCTGGCCCACCGGCTCAGCGAAGACCCGGCCTGCCGCGTGCTGCTGCTGGAAGCCGGTCCGCGCGATACCAACCCCTTCATCCACATGCCGGCCGGCCTGGCGCGGCTGGTCAATAACCGCCGCATCAACTGGAATCTGGAGACTGCGCCCGAGCCTGGGCTGGACGGCCGTCGCCTGTGGTGGCCGCGCGGCAAGGTGCTGGGCGGATCGAGTTCGATCAATGCGATGTGCTACGTGCGCGGCGTGCCGGCCGACTACGACGGCTGGGAAGCGGGTGGCGCCACCGGCTGGGGCTGGGACCAGGTGCTGCCCTGGTTCCTGCACAGCGAGCGCAACAGCCGCGGTGCCAGCGCGCTGCACGGCGCCGCAGGACCGCTGTCGGTGTCCGACCTGCGCCACCACAATCCCCTCTCGGCTGCGTTCATCGCCGCCGCTCAACAAGCCGGCCATCCCCACAATGCGGACTTCAACGGTGACCAGCAGCTCGGCGTAGGGCTGTACCAGGTCACCCAGCGCGACGGTGCGCGGTGTTCGAGCGCGGACGCCTACCTGCGCCCGGCACGCCACCGACGCAACCTGACGGTGCTCACCGGCGCGCAGGCGACCGCGCTGAGCTTCGAGGGCACGACAGCGACCGGCGTGCACTATCGACGTGGCCGCCACCACCTCCATGCACGCGCGGCGGTCGAGGTGATCCTCAGCGCCGGCGCCATCCATTCCCCGCACCTGCTGATGCTCTCCGGCATCGGCGAGGCGGACACGTTGCGTTGCCACGGCATCACCCCGCGCGTGGATCTGCCCGGTGTCGGCCGCAACCTGCAGGACCACCTGGACATCTGCACCGTCGTGCACACCACACCCGGCGTCAGCTACGACCGCAGCAACGAGCTGCGCATCGCGGTGGACTACTTTCTGCGCGGTCGTCGCGGTGCCGGCACCAGCAACCTGGCTGAGGCCGGCGGCTTCACCCGCTCATCGCTGGCCACCGATACCGGTGCCGACATCCAGTTCCATTTCGTCCCGGCGATGCTGGACAACCACGGCCGACACCGGCTGCCGGGCGATGGCTACACGCTGCATGCCTGCCCGCTGCACCCGCGCAGCCGCGGGCAGCTGCGTCTGCGTGATGCCGATGCACGCTCACCGCCGCGCATCCACGCCAACTACCTCGGCGATGCGGACGGTCACGACCTGAAAATGATGCTCGAATGCGCCCGGCTGTCGCGCGAGATCCTGCAGCAGCCGGCATTTAACAGCTGGCGCGGTGCGCCGGTCTTTCCCGCCCGCACCGATCTGGACGACGCCGCACTGGAAGCCTTCATCCGGGCCAAGGCCGAGACCATCTACCACCCGGTCGGCACCTGCGCGATGGGGCAACATGCCGAGGCCGTGGTCGATCCGACCCTGCGCGTGCATGGCACGCAGCGGCTGCGGGTGGTGGACGCATCGGTGATGCCGCGCCTGGTCAGCGGGAACACCAACGCCCCGACCCTGATGATCGCCGAGCGTGCCGCCCATTGGATCCGGACCGCTGCAACTGCCTGAACAGGGGTGCGCTGGACCGTCCTTACCGCGCGGTTGACGGATACTTTGGAGATCGGCAAAACCCGCGTATTTTCAATGCGATACGCATTCATCTTCGTTTCGTTTGTGCAATCACGAAAAGCGGCGCTAGAATCGGTCACAGCAGTCGCGCACGGGCACCCACACGATGAACCAGAACAACAGGCGCCGACCGATCCGTTCGGCGGCAACCGGGTTGTTGGGCATGTTGATGCCCATCGCCATGTCTTCCACTGCACAGACACCTGCCGCTGCGCCCGCCGGGTTCCCGGTCAATATCGAGGAATCGGCGCCGAGCGCCGCCCCGCATACCCAGCCTGCCGCGTATCGCACCACGCCGGCCGGCCTGAAAGTGCAGCCGCCCGCGCAGAGCTTCAACGTGGCCTCGATCGAATCGATGGCGCAGCAGCTCACCTACGGCGAGCGCGTACCCGGCATGGCCGTTGCGATCGTCCAGGGTGGCCGCGTACTCAGCGCGCGCGGCTACGGCGTCACCGACGTCAACAACCCGCAGCAGGTCGATGCCCACACCGTGTTCCGGCTGGCCTCGCTGTCCAAGGCCTTCGCCGGCACCATGGCCGGCCTGCTGGTCAACGATGGCACCCTGCGCTGGGACAGCAAGGTTACCGACTACGTGCCCGGCTTCCAGTTGAGCACGCCCGAAGCGACCGAGCGTCTGACCGTGGCCGATCTGCTCAGCCACCGCGTTGGCCTGCCCTACAACGCCTACGACCGCGACGTCGAAGCCAACGCCGAGTACTACACGCTCACCCACAAGCTGGCGGCCACCTCGCTCAAGTGCCTGCCCGGCGACTGCTATGCCTACCAGAACGTGGCCTTCAGCCTGATCGGTGATGTGGTCTACGCCGCCTCCGGCAGCTTCTACGAACAGTCCGTCGAGCGCCGCCTGTTCAAGCCGCTGGGCATGGATGACGCCAGCCTCGGTCTGGCCGGCATCCAGGCCAGCTCGCGCTGGGCGCGCCCGCACGTGCGCAGCCGCAACGGCTGGGTCGCGCTCACGCCCAAGCCGACCTATTACCGCCTCGCCCCTGCCGCCGGCGTCAATGCCAGTGCCAGTGACATGGCACAGTGGCTGCTGGCACACACCGGCCATCGCCCCGACGTCCTGCCCGCCCCGTTGCTGGCCACGCTGCACGCCAGCCTGATCAGCACCCCCGGTGAGATGCGCTCGGGCTGGCGCCGCGAACGCCTGAACTCGGCCGGCTACGCGCTCGGCTGGCGCACCTTCGATTACGCCGGCCATGAAGTGATCTTCCACGCCGGTGCCGTCCAGGGTTACCGCGGTCTGGTCGCGCTGGTGCCCGAACGCGACCTCGGCATCGCCATCATGTGGAATGGTGAAAGCAGCCTGCCCAGCGGCCTGCTGCCCACCGTACTGGACCAGGCCATGGGCCTGCCGACCCAGCGCTGGCTGGACGTGGACACCGACTTCGGCAGCGACAGCCTGATGGCCGAGGATGCCGCCCCGCAAGGCAAGCGCAAGGGCGTTTCGTCGAACCGCGCGGTCGCTTCACCGCGCTGATCCTGCCTGCACGTGGTATCGAAAAAGGCGGCCGGATGGCCGCCTTTTTTGTGGTTTTTGACCCGTCCTGAATTGAGTTGACACCTTTTCCCACAGGAAGAGGAATGTTCAATGGATTCAACACCCAGGCGCAGCCAGCGGGATTACTCGCTGGCCTTCAAATTGTCGG